>NZ_JQBD01000180.1 GCF_001437255.1 Pediococcus damnosus
TTTGGTGTTGATGGATAAAATCCATCAACACTATTTTTATGCACAACAAAAGGGCCTATCGTCCTGTGCTACAATCAAGTCGCCCCAACCCATTGAATGCTAGTGCCCAATTAAAAATTCACTCAAATTTTTGTGGATCGCTGCAAAAATGACATCATTTTACGTTTATTTTGATTGCTGAACCTAGTCCATAGACAATCAACCCAATCAACAGGATTCCTGTTGCAATGCCATTCCAGTTGGTCATCAAAGTTCTGCTTTCGACCGTAGGAATTTTCTGACTAGTCACAACAAAAAAGGTTTTAACTGATGATTGATTGCCCATAACAAGTAAAGAACCTATTATCATTAAAACAAACTGATGGGCGATACTTCCCATACTTTGAATAGTGTACTTAACCCAGATACGTTTATCCTTTGGTAACTCATCTTGATGCCTATATATTTCAGTCAACCAGCCATTAAAAACACTCTTAAAAGTGCTTAATATTAAAACACTACTTGTAAAAAATGGCGTGATTAATACTAATATCAGTCCAACTGTCATTCCAATTAAAGAAATTTTTTTGCTTCTTTTTCCAACTAAACCACCTATTATAGGTGCTATCACTATACCTAAAACGTATGGCAAGTAAAATCTTGGTAGCGTCAAGAATCTTGTGTAAATGAAA
>NZ_JQBD01000181.1 GCF_001437255.1 Pediococcus damnosus
GGAAATAGCCACCGCCTTAACTTCTCTACTTGAACTATTATACAGGATAACTAGTAATTTACCTATTGATGATTAATGTTATATTACCTTAATAGGCATTGAAACATTGCATTTAAGTTTTATTGTGTATAACGATGTTACACAAATTAAATCGGTGGTGGTTTAAAATGAAAAAAATTTATTTTTTATGTACAGGAAATTCTTGTCGCAGTCAAATGGCTGAAGGATATGCCAAAAGTATACTATCGCCCGATATTTTTGAGATAGAAAGCGCGGGTATTGAAACGCATGGACTAAATCCAAATGCTGTTAAAGTTATGGCTGAAGACGGAGTAGATATTAGTAGCCACTACTCTAAATTAATTGATCTAAAGTATTTTAATACTTCAGATTTAGTTATTACTTTATGTGGTGATGCAAAGGATAAATGTCCTATGCTTCCCCCGCAAACAAAAAGTTTACACTGGCCTTTATCTGACCCAGCGCAAGCAACAGGAACATTAGAAGAGCAACTAGAAGTATTCCGTAAGGTTCGTGACGAGATTAAAAAATTAATTATAGATTTAAATGACCACTTTCATTGATTACAGAAAAGCGACATAACTCAACAGTTGTGGCCTCTTTTTTTGATACTGTATAATTAAAGGGTTAGA
>NZ_JQBD01000182.1 GCF_001437255.1 Pediococcus damnosus
ACTTTGTCCGTTGATAGATAAACCCCAATATATAATTGTTGCTGGTATTAACGGAGCAGGAAAAAGTACGCTATACGATACATTTCCCATCTTGTTTGACAAAACAAAACGGATTAACGCTGATGAACTTTTAAGACAAATGGGTGGCGATTGGCATAAAGATAGTGACAACTTAAAAGCCATGAAAGAAGAAATCAAACAACTACACTATGCTTTAGATCACCAGCAAAGTATTCACGTAGAAACAACACTGGCAGGTAGAGGCAAAGCTCAACTCAATTTGATTGACAAAGCTCACAAAAATGGCTTTGAAGTGACTTTATTATATGTTGCTTTGCGAGATGAAAATTTAGCTATCCAAAGGGTCAACGAACGGGTACAAAAAGGTGGCCACGGTGTTCCAGTAGCAACGATCAAGAAACGTTATCAGCAATCCAAACATAATTTGCCATTAGTGGCCTTTAAATCTGATAAGGTCATGATCTATGATAATAGCGAAAAGTTTACCTCTGTTTATGCAAGAGAGAAGGGACAAGTTTTTAAGAACGATTTGAGGCATTTTCCTTGGATAAACCAAAATATTACTTATCCAGAAAAGGTGCAAAAGCA
>NZ_JQBD01000183.1 GCF_001437255.1 Pediococcus damnosus
CCAGATACTTCGTCAGATTAGCCACTAAATAATCAAATTCTTCATCAGTGATGTAAGCACAATCGGTGCGGGGATAACTAAGGTACTTGGCTTCGTATAAACTCTGAATGGCCGCTAAGGTTTGACTGGCGCTGGCGTGATAACGTTTATTCATGGCACTTTGCAGACTGGATAGCGAGAATGGTTGGGGACTAGCACTTTTTTTAGCCTGGTTTTGAATGCCCTTGATTAAACCAGCCTGTGAGCCTTTCTGAACGTGTGTAGCTTGCATGAATGTCATTAGCCCTGCTTTGTATTTAAATCGCTGATAGGGGGCTAATTTTGCGACGAATTTTTGCTGATTAGCTACAATTTCCGCATTTAGTTCAAAATAGGGTTCCGGCTTAAAGTTTTTGATTGCCTGGTCTCTTTGATAGACCATACACAAGGCTGGCAGCTATAGGTAACTAATCGAGCACGCTCTACGTACCAAATTTTTATCAATATAAAATACATTATGGGCTACCATTCATACCAATTAACCAGTCGCTAATTTTGTGATTACAAGTGCATGCCCCCATCTTCATGCCGGTTTCGAGTTTGGTGTTGCCGTTGCTTTTTCGTCATTG
>NZ_JQBD01000184.1 GCF_001437255.1 Pediococcus damnosus
TGCGTGCGTTTACTAATCCCCGTCTTTCGTTCAATCATCTTATAAGTCATGCCTTGTTTTCGCAACTCATAAGCAAATCTGATCTGTTCATCAGAATACGTTTTCGGTCGCCCTTCCCGAAACAACGGATCATGTTGCTTGGCATACAATTTACCTTCTTGTGTGCGCGTGACAATCATATCGCGTTCAAACTGCGCAAAGGCGCTAAATATTGTAAAGACTAATTGGCCAGTCGGCGTATTGTCAATTAAGCCCATATTCAAAATGTTGACTTTGACATTTTCTTTAAACAACTCTTGGATAATGGCTAATGCCTCGCGCGTGTTCCGTGCAAACCGATCCAACTTAGTTACAATCAAAGTATCGCCTGTTTTTAGAACGCGCAACAATTTTTGAAACTCCGGTCGTTCAGTAGTTGTGCCGGTAAACTTTTCTTGAAAGATTTTTTCTGCTCCTGCCAATTTTAGTAACTCAATTTGATTTGCTAATTTTTGATCAGTGGTACTGACTCGCGCATAGCCATATTTCATCTTTTTATCTCCTTACTTATGTCATTAAGTAATGACACGGTTCTAACCCTTTAATTATACAGTATCAAAAAA
>NZ_JQBD01000185.1 GCF_001437255.1 Pediococcus damnosus
ATGAAAAATTATCCCAGCAATATTACTCGGCAACAATTTGAATTAATTCGACCAGCTTTAGAAAATTTTCGTAAGCGAACTAAGCCTCGAAAATATGACCTCTACGAGGTCTTCTGTGCGGTCCTATATGTCTTGAAAACCGGTTGCCAATGGCGTCAAGTCCCCGGTGATTTCCCAGAATGGCGGTCAGTTTACAACTATTACAAAATTTGGTCAACTAAAGCTGAGCCTACGGCTGATTCTTTATTGGAACAAGTTTTAAAAAAATTGTCATTGCTCGGCGAACTTACCAAGGACGTTCAGCTTTAACTTCCTTTATTATCGTTGACGCTCAGAGCGTCAAAAACACCGCTACTGCTGAAAACAAAGGTTACGACGCTGGTAAGAAAATCTCGGGGATTAAGCGCCATCTGGCAGTTGATATCAATGGCTTTCCGCAGGCCATTCACATGACGCGAGCGAACGTCTCTGATCGAGACGGGGCCAGTGCAATGATCGCTTTACATGCCATGCATTTACGCCAGGTTCAAAATGTCTTAGTTGATGGTGGTTATTCAGGCGTTAA
>NZ_JQBD01000186.1 GCF_001437255.1 Pediococcus damnosus
ATATTGGGGTTTATCTATCAACGGACAAAGTCCCTTCGCTTAATAACCTCATCTTGCCTTTTATCTAAAAAGTAGGTATATAAAGCGTCATATACTTTGCGCTTTTCTGGATCTGGCTCATGTAATGACTTATCAAGTAAATCTTTTAAATCAGTTTCTTTGGCAATTTCAAAAAAGTCATTAATTGTGATTGTATCTTTCATGTTCATCACACTTCCAAGTTATTAATTTATTTAATCTGATAAGCCATTAGTCCTCATCTGGATCATTGAGCCAATCAGCGACTTCTTTAGCGTCTTTGAACTCTGTTACTGGTGTCTCTTTGGTAGCCTTTAAAAGGCTTAAATTAGCTCTTTTGGCTTCGCTCAGGGCTGGTTTAAACGGTAATGCTGCGTCAGCTACGACCCGCTTATAAAACATATTGATCGCGGTAGTTGGGTTTAGGCCTAACTGGCTTAAAACGGCTTCGGTATTATCTGCCAATTCTTTGTCAATCTGGACTTGTACGCGTTTCTTTTCCTTAACTGCCATGATTTTCTCGCCCCCCCTTT
>NZ_JQBD01000187.1 GCF_001437255.1 Pediococcus damnosus
CCGGCTTTGGGAAAGCGATAAATATTACCAAGATCGACCCAGGAAGGTTTCTTCAACCCAGCGGATTGCCAATCTTGAATCGGATAATATTGTTGCTTGATATAAGCCGATTTATTTTCATACTGACTAGTAATTTTAAAAGCCTCGACCGTCTGTTCTGATACCCGACGAATAAAAACTGGTCGAGACTTGCCACCGTTAGTTTCTACAAAACTAACGTATAGGCTGACTAAGTCATTAGTCCTCATCTGGATCGTTGAGCCAATCAGAGACCTCTTTAGCGTCTTTGAACTCGGTGACTGGTGTCCCTTCGGTCGCCTTTAAAAAGCGTAAATTAGCTCTTTCTTCTTCGCTTAAAGACGCATTAAAAGGTAAAGCACCATTAGCAACAATCCGCTTGTAAAACATGTTAATGGCCGTGGTTGGATTTAAGCCTAATTCGCTTAAAACTGCTTCGGTATCATCGGCCAAATCTTTATCAATCTTGACTTGGACCCGCTTCTTTTCCTTAACTGCCATGATTGTCTCATCTCCTTTCTTT
>NZ_JQBD01000188.1 GCF_001437255.1 Pediococcus damnosus
CTAAACTTTGTGGAATTTCGCCAAGCAGTGTTCAACGAATCCTAAATGCCAATATTCACTTAGCCTATCGTGTTAAACATCTCCCAGAGAATCTTTGCTTTGATGAATTTCGTTCCTGTAATCACTGGATGTCCTTTAATTGTTGCGATGCCGTTAGTCATCGCCGAATTGTTACTTTAAAAGATCGGCTAAGTAAAGATATCATTGACTACTTTGAAGCTCGTTTTTCGGTTCAAGAACGTGCCCAAGTTCAATCAGTGACGATTGACATGAATGCTGAATATGGCAGCTTCATTCATCGCTTATTTCCCAATGCGGCCACGATTATCGATCGTTTCCATATTATTCAACTGGCTGGGCGTGCCTTAGATAATGAACGCACGCAGACCATTCGTACTATCCAAGATAAGCATTCACGAATTTATCATATTTTAAAATCTCAATGGCGTTTATTTCATCTTGATGAAATAAAAGTTAATGAT
>NZ_JQBD01000189.1 GCF_001437255.1 Pediococcus damnosus
GGTTTTCCATTCAGTTTAGAGGGAGTGACGTTTTGAGCGCAGAATTGTCCCTGGAATCAGCTATTTGGAATAACTGAACCAGAGTACAATTCTACTACTAAAAGTTTCCCCTTAGTTCGTCGGTCGTTAACGCCCGTCGCTTGTCTGTACAATTGCGGTATTGCTACCACCACTCATTATAAACCTACGTTTTCGGTTTAACCTACTAAAAAACGCCCTAGTAGGCGTTGGCAATACGTATTTATGTTTGTTCGATCACCAACTAATCAGTGGCACCAAGCCGAAGCTTCGTTTTACCACCCGCGCCGTTAATGGTCGCGCTCACCATTCACCACCCAGCCGTACAGATGACCTTGTTGTGGTATAGCCAGACTTATTGAAGTCGCCCTGGCAAACGTGTCCCCTTGGATTTAGACCCCAGCTTGTCCCCTAGGGCTTTAAAAATCGCACCGGCCATGATATAATAGTCAGTAAA
>NZ_JQBD01000019.1 GCF_001437255.1 Pediococcus damnosus
TTGACCATCTAGGAAAACCTTACACTAACATGTATCGACAGCCACAATTGTGCGTACCATGAAAAAAATGGGATATTCAGGATATACTCCATTTCGTCAAGAAGCAATTCGTAAATTAACTAACAAAAAACAAGATTTCAAAGTTTTAAAGGAAACGAATCACGAGATTCGTTCTGCCATACTAAAAAATCAATATGAAGTAGACAATACTATCAGCAATCTCAACATTGGCGTTATGGAAGATGCTATTCAAAAAGTTAGCCAAGCAAAACATATTTATATTTTTGCCAGAGGATTATCTAAATTAATTGGCGAAGATATTCTCCTTAAATTTGAATTGTTAGGTAAGGATGCTCAGCTACACGACGATCCTAATATTATTAAAACTTTGAGTAAACAAATTACTGGTATCGATACTGTTGCAATTTTCCTAACATTAAATGGCAATACACCAGAATTAGTGAGTGCGGCACACTCATTAGCTGAAAACGATGTCACCACAATTACTTTTACTTGCAATAATGATGGCAATATCATCCAATATTCAGATTTGATTTTTTTAGGCGTAAAATCCGCAGAATCATATTTTCCGAAATATGAAGTTCGGTCTCGTTTACCACTTCAAATTCTTACTAGAATATTTCTAGATGCTTATGCAATTCGTATTCAGAGCCATCATACAAAAAAAGCAGAAAATCATAACCACTCTATTTAAACGCAAATCTTTCAATGTTTTTAACATGTGTATTAATAAGAATTCACACTTTGCTATCCAAAATGAGTTCTTATTTTACATCGAACACTGTAATTCACAGTATTTCACAAAAAAATTTTAATTAACAAAAAAGTACAATGAACAATTTGTTCGTTGTACTTTTCTAAAGAGTGTTTAAATATTTATAATTTTATTTATTTTGGGCTAACAATAATGCTCCTGTTATCCCTGCATCATCGCCTAATTTAGCATGTACCAAATACTTGTTTAATTTTGGTGTATCAACATAATGATTAAGTTGTTTCGAAAAAGACTTTCTAATTAAAGGATACAGTTGCTCCTGATTAGAAACACCACCCCCAAATATGATAATTTCTGGTGCATACAACAATGTATACGTCATTGCAGCCTGTGCTAAATAAAAAGCCTCTAAATTCCATAACGGATCATCCTTTGGAATTGCAAGTGCTTTTTGGTTAGCCCTTGCCTCCAAAGCTGGTCCAGATGCCATTCCTTCTAAACACGATTTATGGTAAGGACAATTCCCGGTATACTTGTCTTTATGCATTGGAGAAACCATAATGTGTCCCATTTCTGGATGATTCCAATTTTGGAAAACATTATTTTTATAGATAAGTCCTCCGCCAATTCCTGTTCCGACGGTTAAGTATAAAGCACTACTTTTGTTGGTGGCGGCCCCCATTTTATATTCGCCATAAGTCGCCACATTTACATCTGTCGTCCAAACAATTGGAATATGAAAAATCTTTTTTAACTCTCCCAAAAAATTAAAATGTTGCCAACCTTTTTTAGGTGTTTCTTTTACATAACCATAATCTTGGGAATCCGGATTAATTCCTATCGGTCCAAATGCTCCAACTGCCATTCTGACCACTGAATATTCAGAAAAGAAAGTATTAATCTTTATGATCGTTTCATTAGGCGTTGTTGTAGCAAATTTTGTACGAGCAATAATTTGTTGATGTTCATCCGAAACTGCACAAACAAATTTTGTTCCACCAGCTTCTATTCCACCGTAATACATAATTTTTATTTTCTCCCTCAAAAAAATTCAACAAACATATGTTTAAGTCTCAGTATATCACTTCGTAATTTCTATTTATTACATAATTAGAATTTCATCCTTTGTAGTTCAAATTTGGATATACACCATCTTTCATTAAAGAGTTCAAAACAACAGCAACTCCATTTTTGTCATTACTTTTAGTAACGAACTCTGCAGCTCTTTTTATTGGCTCAATACCGTTACGCATGGCTACACCATGCCCAACATTAGATACTATTTCAAGATCATTTTCGTAATCTCCAAAGGCCATAACATCATTGATATTCCATCCAGCTGTCTTAGAAATTGTTTGTACCGCCGAGAATTTTGAAACATTCTTTGCAGTTGCTTCCAAAAATTCACTATCTGAGTGAACGACATTTATTGGTAATTGATGAAGATTTTTATTCATTTTTTTTAATAATTGTTTATTTGAAATGTGCATACCAATTTTTAACACAGACACCTTTTTTTTGCATATAACTGTTTCATTTGTGACAACGTATTAATACGAATGTCATTTAAAGTTTCATTGTATTTATCGACTCTTTCAAAATTGTTTCCAGGATCAAAATTAATCCATTTGTCCTGTGTTGAAAAATTAACTGCTATCTTATTCTTTTCAGCCAATGTAACAACTTTAAAGACATCCTGAGAGTTCAATAAACTTTTTTTTATTATTGTTCCAGTTGGAGAAACAACTAGTGCCCCATTAAAACAGATTTTATAAGTTGGAATATGCAAATTTCTTATTGTAAAATTCTTTAACGATTCCTCAGGTCGTCCAGACGCAAGTATTACTTGTACATTGAATTTATCCAAATCCTGAACTGCACGAATATTTTCTTCTGAAATTGTTCCATTAGATGTTAGCAAGGTTCCATCCAAATCTAAGCACACTGCCGCAATGTTCATTATGAAACTCTCCAACTTTATTCGTCATCATCATCTAACGCGGGTTTATAGTCATTCATAAACTTAATTTGTTCCTGAGCTTCGCTTATTAACTTTCGAATGTTTTCATCAGTTAACACCCGATTTTGTGGATACAAACTGACCGCCATAAGTAACGGTAAACTCATTCCTGTGATAAGCTTGACTCCTTTATCTTTCACATAAGGAAATATAGACTGATTTACACTGCCTGACATGATATCTGTAAAAACAATGATTTCATCTTTTTTTTCATCAAACTTATTTAACAATGCTTTGACCTCATCATCAATAGGTTTATTACTTTTGTAAGCACAGAGAGTATAAATGTTTTTCGAGGATATTCCAAGAAATTGCAAAGTGTCGCTCATTCCATTCGCTAGTTCGCCATGAGATGCAATTATAATTTGTCGCATTTAAAATAATTCTCCTTTTTTATTTTGGCACTGTTAAAATTCCAAAAAATGAACAAACAAGTGCAAATACAATTACTAAGAAAATACATTTTGTTGGTGTCCATTTTTTATTATTCAGCAACTTGTAGATGATAAAAGTTGCAACAACAGGTAACAAGGCAGGCATAATTTGGTCTAACATACCAGATTGAATATTTGTTGAAACTTTTCCAGTTTTCATTGTTAATCCAGTTTGTATTTTAATAACTGTTGGTATTAAAGAACCAACAACTGTTACACCTAAAACCGATGCAGCGTCTGTAAGCCGACTTAACTGATCACCAAATTTATCAACAATCGCGATACCTGAATTATATCCACCCCAAAACAACGGACGCTTAACTCCAAAAAGCATAATCATAGCCCATACAAATCCGATTAAAACTGGAGCAACTAGATTACCAGATAAAGCTAAAGATCCTGTAATTGATCCAATAATAGTATTCAACATTACATTAAATATAGAATCACCAATCCCCGCAAACGGCCCCATTAATGAAGTTTTTAGGGACTGAACTGGTTCAAGCGCCTTAATTCCATTTTTTTCTTCCATGGCCAGAGATGCACCAATCAATGACTCTGCCATAATAGGGGTTGTATTGAAATATTTGTATTGGTTCTTCAAAGAAGCCTTGTAATCATCATCATTTTTATAAATTTTGCGCAACGCCGGACTTAACGCATAAACTAAGGAAGGCGCTTCTATTGATGCGTAATTAAAAAGACTATTCCCAACAATTGTATACCTCCAAAAAACTTTTTCTTTATCTTTTTTTGAAAGTTTAAATGTCTGATTATCACTCATCATAATCATCTCCTTGATCTTTAGCACTTGCTTGGCTTGCCACGTTATTTGCTGTACTTGCCTTTTTACTGTCTAAAAATACTTTGAAAGCAAATGCCGCACCCAAAAGTGAAACTGCCAAAACTGGTAACTTTAAGTAAGCTGCCGCCACAAAGCCAATGATAAGATAATTCATATATCTATTCAGTGGCATGTAATGCATTAAAATGGCAATTCCGACGACTGGTAACATAGCCCCAGCTATAGATAACCCGTTCATAAACCACGTTGGAATTACTGACAGAATGGACTTAACAACAGCTGTTCCCAAGAAGGCAACAATTCCAACCGGAATTGCAATTGCAAGTCCATATAAAACTGGGCCAATGTACAAGAAACGATTCATCTTTGTAAATTCCTTTTTATCAGCCAAATGTTCCGCATGAGATGCCACAAAGTTCATTAAAGTTTTAACAAGAATATCTAATTGAATCGCTAATAATCCAACTGGAATTCCAATTGCAATTGCTGTATTCAGCCCTGATCCTGAACGAATTGCAATATATGATCCAATCAACCCCGCTAAACCATAATTTGGTACTGATGCTCCACCAATTGATACAGCACCCAAACCCATTAAAGTAAACGTTCCACTGATTGTAATTGCTTCGGTCCAATTTCCAGTAATTGCTCCAACAACCAGAGGTGTTAATACATTAACAACTTGAAATCCAACTGTATCAATTCCCCAAATAAATGCAAAAACAGTGATTAAAATATTCTGTAAAATTATTGGCATTATCTTCACTCCCTATTTAATTAATTTATAATATTTTTCAATTGGTTCTTCTGTATCTCTGGGTACGTACTGCAAAACAACTGGTACATTTCTTTTTTGAATTTCTTTTAACTGATGCTCATCTCTTTTTCCAAGAGCGACATAGCTCGAAACTTTTGTTTTATCTGTATCCATAAATATAATTCCAACATCCACTTTAGGAATTTGTATTCCTGCATCGATTAAGTTAATAATCACTGCAGGATCCTTGACCAAAACGAAGACTCGTTGCGAATCATATTGACCTTTTTTAAAATGATCAATAGCGGTTTTAGTATCAATGATGGACATTCCAGTTCCTGCTGGTTTTGCCATTCTCATAGTATTCTTTTTAGTTTGGTCCTTGCTAATTTCATCATCAATAATCATAAAACGTTTTGGATTCAGGCTTGCATACCAATCTGTCACAACAACTCCGTGTACTAAACGTGAATCAATTCTTGCTAATACAACAGGCATAATTCATCCTTCCTTTCTATCTTTCCTTAACTTGAGCTACAGAAATTCCCTCTAATGATAACTCGCCAGCGCCCCCAGTAAGAATCACAGTATTATTCTCTCCAGGTTTTATTTGTATAGTGATTGTTGAGTAACCATCAAAGGTATGTCCACTACCTGTATAGGGACAATTGACTAGTGACCAATCTTTACCATTCACAGTAAGTCTCAATTTTGAGAGATTAGCGGCAGTTCCATAATAAATACCCAAAGCAACACGTCCGTTTTCAAATCCATTTACTTTTCTAAAACAAATTGAAGATCCGAAATGATCAAATCCAGTAACAATATTTTGGAATGGCGAACGCTTTTCTTTTGTTAATTTCAAGTCAATCAAGTTATTATTATCTTTCACTGAATACTGTTGAAAATTTAGTGGCTTTTCAAATCCATTTTCTTCTAAAGGCAATGTTCCGTTCCTCGTTTGAATTACCATTTGGATTGTACCGTCTTTATTAAATTGTAGATGGTCACAACAAATCGAGCGCAATTCGTTTAAATTTGAAACTGCATTGTTATGATAGAATGCATACCATTCTCCTTTGTACTCAACAACAGAACCATGAGTTGTTTCACATCCAACCGGTAGCATATAATATCCTTGATATTTCCATGGACCTAATGGCGTTGTACTAGTTGCATAACACATGTGATTTGCACCACTATGATTATCTGAATAAGTGAAATAGTAAATGCCCTGTCGCTTAAAAATCCAGGCAGCCTCATGAAAATCTCTAAGCCCCTCAACTGTTTGCATCGGTTTCGCCAATGAAACCATATCTTCGTTCATTTTTCCTTGATATGCATGTGCACCCCCACCATAATAAATGTAAGCTTGACCGTCTTCATCAATAAACACAGACGGATCAATTAATGCATGACCACCTAGTCCTTCTATAGTTCCTATATCTTCAAAATTAGAGGCTGGATGCTTACTAACCGCAACTCCAACTTTCCAATTATCATTCCAGGGAGCCGAACTTGGATGAGGATAATAAAAATAATATTTACCATTCTTATATGCAGCATCGGGCGCCCACATAAATCCATCAATTCCCCAGTCTACCTGTTCAGAACTAAATATTTCGCCCTCATCTACCCAGTTAACCATGTCAGTAGTAGAGAACACATGATAATGGTCCATGTAATCCATTGTCAGGTTACTTCCTGATTTATCAATATCTCTAGATGCATATACATAAAGACGACCGTCTTTCCAAACATGTGCCGCAGGATCTGCTCCAAATAGAGAAGTAATAAAAGGGTTCTGCATATAGTTTTTCTTTTGGCGTTTAATTAATTCATTAACAAGCCTGCTCATTATTTTTTCCTCCAAACACTGGTGTGTATCTCATATGGTTGTAACTTAAGATTGGCTGTTTCTCTGTCAAACTGCTTTTCTAATATATTGCTTTTATATGGTACATAACCTCCTATAACAAATCCTTTGTGGCTTTCGTGGTTAGTCAGATTATACTGTCTGGTTATCACATTGTTGCCATCCTCTTGTAATTTTATAGCTGTTATTTTGATTTCTTTAGATGGCACATTAACAAAACAACCACTTGTTTCTATCTTACCATCGTTCCACTCATCCTTAATAATTGTAAATGGTACTTGTGCAGCAAATGCATCATGAAATGTTTGTAATCTTGACTCTTCGTTCGAACCATGAAATGCAATTCCTAAGTCTACAACACTTTGGCCTAGGCATTGAGCACCAGGAGTTGGAAAGTATCCCCAATCGCCCATTTCTCCAATACTTCTTAAAAGAGTTATAGCAATTTGTTTACCAGTATTGTCTACTTCATATTCATTTAGTCCAAAGTTTGAAATTGTAACTCCCACTTTTTTGTCATGAACATTTACAAAACTATGTGTATGTTGAGGATTCTCTGGATTCTTCCACTTATCACTAACGCTATTCGGCCGTTTAACAACTTCAAATATACTATCTGCATAATGTTCTTTTGTTTGAAGGCCAGTTGAAAATAACGCTCTAACTCGATGATCCATAGAATTATTATCAAAGCTTGTACGAATTCCAATTCTTCTACTGCCTTTTTCCAGAGTAACTTCAGTTTGAATCGTAAAATCAGTGAATCGCCCTGATCTTTGCGCAGTACGAAGACGGTAATCGAGATGCTCCTCTTGCTCCTCTTTTAATTTCTTGTTCATTGAAACTGGTATTCTCATTTTTACTTTAATTTCAACCTTACCTACAAAACTGTTGTTTTCTTTAATAACGATTTTGTTTGGAAAATCACTAGAAAATATTGGTCGTGAGTTTTTTGGTGCTCGATAAACATATTCATTTCCAAGGTCACCAGTATCTTCATAACATAATTGATCTTTAAATAAATGCCCTGTCTGTTTATCAGTAACGCTTAATGTACCATTTTTGGAAAATTTAATTGCTAAAAATTCATTTTCTAAAATGCCATCGTGAATCATTGAGTTCTTCTGCAAAACTTTTGAATCAATATTAAGTGGCACTAACTTAAAAGTTTTCCACGAAACTGGTTTCATGTTTTCCATCAATATTTTTACGTGGATCACCTTTTCTATATATGCCCGTCGAAACTTATCTTTTGGCAAATCAAAATTAAATTTGACTTTGCTATCTAGCACCTCTGCGGGAATAGTTTTATTTTGATCATCATATACAGTATATTTGGGAGTATTCTCGTTCTTAAGTGCCTGATATATTTTTTCAGAACTATCCTTGTTGGGATTAAACTTAATTTTTTTAATTGGAATTTCAGCGATCACGGTACCCGTTTTGTTTGAGGTTCCAGTGTTAAAAACTGTAAACGGAATTTCACCTAAATTATGGGGAATTTTGTTTGTATTTAATTGACCTTTTATTTTGTTAAGAGCAGCATCAGCAACAAATTTGCCTACCTGATTTGACTTTTTAAACCGAGTTATCATCTCATCAGCTACATCATCCACAGAACAAGCACATATACTGTCATGCGGATGATTTTGCATTAACCACTTCCAAGCATATCTTAATTGATCATGCGGATATTCAAAATCAGTTTTTTGTGAAGCAATTGTTGCTAAAGGTTCTGCAATGTTTTCAAGCTGTTTAGAAACTTTTGTGTTCCACTGTTTAAGATAGATTCTATTGGATGCAGTATTAGCTAACGTTGTCCACCCATTAGTTTCCTGTGATGTTAATTCACCATCAATCTCATCTATTTTTTTTGGAAGATCTTTTTTAAGTTGTTCTATATACATATCATAATTTCCATGAATGAACTCAATATCTGGATATAATTCATTGGCCGTTCTTATAGCCTTAGATAGATCCATTTGCACTGGCTCATGATCACTCCCATTCAGGAATAACAAATCATCTGTAGAAGCGGATTTCTCAGCATCTGTTAGCTTTTTATCCCAAAAAGCTTTCGCCTTAATAGGATCCGTTGGAATTTCTTTACCATTGTCATACCAATTAGCAAATAGGATTCCTAACACAGATGAATTATCAGGCCCAACCCATTTCATCTCTGAAAATTCAGTGGAAAACTTATCTTCTGGTGATGTAGAATTTGAGAAACCAGTCGGCTTAACTCCTCTCCCAAACATAGCTGTATCTAATCCAACTTGCTTAAGCATTTGCGGTGCTTGGCCCATATTACCAAAAGTATCAGGAAAATAGCCAACATGTACCATATGTTTGCCCCATGACTTCGAGTCACGATGTCCGATCAACATATCACGTGCATTAGATTCACTGCTAGTTAAAAATGCATCTTGTAAAATATAAAACGGCCCAATTTGTAACTTTCCTTGGTTAATTAGATTTTGAATAATTTCACGATTTTCTGGTCTAACCTGCAAATAATCATCTAAGATAATAGTTTGTCCATCAAGATGAAAATATTTATACTCTGGATCTGTCTTAAACAATTTAATAAGATTATCAATAAGTTCAATTAATCTCATGTGGTGTTGCTCAAATGGCATGTACCATTCTCTATCCCAATGACTGTGTGGAACAATATATACACGTTTCATAAAACTTTCCTCCTCTATTTATAAATCGCTTACATATATAAAGTACCACCTTTTATATTGTTTGTCTATATGTATTTAATATTTATTTTGTCATGCATTTATATATAATAAATGTACATGCTTGTACGGCGCGTACTTTTCCAATTTTTTTCGAATTTTTTTATAAAATTCGAATAGCACTGTTATAATTAAGTTCAGTTTTAATTTAGTGAATATCTTTTAACATATGTTATAATAATCGTACATTAAATAATTTGTTTCAGAAATCAGGTAGCCAATGGAAGATAAAACACAAACAACATTATATGGAAAAATCGAGCAAGAATTGGAATTAAAAATCACTAACAAAGATTTAAGGGGAGGTGATAAATTACCAACAGAATCTGAGCTTATGGCACAATTTGGTGTCAGCCGCATGACGGTAAGAAAAGCCTTGGATATACTGGTAAATAAAAAGTTAATTGAACGTTTCCCAGGAAAAGGCTCTTTCGTTCTTAGCACAAACAAGCCTAAAATAATCAATCGTAAAAAAAGTGAAATTATTACTATTGGAGCAATATTTCCAAAACTTGCACCATCTTTCGGAACCGAAATTCTTTCTACTTTAAGTAGTATCACTAATGAAAATAATGTAAACTTCCTTTATGCTGAAACTAAAGACAATTCTTTTGAAGACGAATCACGGGCTATTCAGCGAATGCGACAATATGCAAATGGATTAATTATTTGGCCAATTCCAGGAAAGGTAATTGGCACAGAAATACTTAAATTGATTATCGATGAATATCCAGTAGTTCTGCTTGATCGTTATATTCAAGATGTTAACGCCAGCTATATTGTAACTAATAACAAAAAGGCCACTCAAGAAGCTTTAGAGTATCTAGTAAAGCTTGGTCATCGACATATTTGTATTGTTCCAAAACAAAATGCATCTGATTCTTCAATTCAGGATCGAGTAACGCACGCAAAAACATTTTTAAATAATTTTCCGAAAAATGTAACCTCTATTTTATATACTCAAGGAATTAATTATGAACAACGCCAAGAACTTCTTACTAAAAAGGAAATACTTAAAACAAAAGTAATTGCTCTATTAAAAAAAGACCCTCAAATCACCGCATTTTTCGTAACAGAGTACTATCCTGCAACAATTCTTTATCAAGTTTTAATCGAACTGAATTATAAAATTCCAAATGATTTTTCAATTATTTGTTATGACTCACCACATTTTTATAATGAGTCAGTCGTACATTTTACACATGTTCAACAAAATGAAAAACAAATTGCTGAAGATAGTTTCAAAATGCTTGATGCATTAATTAATAAAAAAAATGAGTCCATACAAAAACTAGAAAACGCTGATCTCATAATTGGTGACACAACGGCAATACCCAGAAACTAATTATCTACTGAGCATTTCATGCTTATATTATAAAAAATGTAACGAACTTTAGTGCATGTCAGATGCAACTGAAAAAAGAGCTAGAAATTTAAAATTTCTAGCTCTTTTTATCTCCAAATTTAATTAGTATATAAACCGCAAATTCAACTTAAAGAAGTATGATTCATTTTACATTCAGCTGTTATTGTCCATTCATTGTAGCAATTCCTATTTCAGGATAATCCTTTTCGTCAAGATTAATAGCTTCAAGTTTCCAATCACTAACCACATCATTCATATTAGTCATCACCACCATAACTGTTGCATCTTTACCATCTGCTTTAACTTCTTTTACGTTCATTTTGGCAATCTTTTGACCAATATGAACACTATCGCCAACTTTCACTTTTATATCAAAAGGCTTACCTTTTAAAGAAACTGTGTCAATTCCCATATGAACAAGAATTTCTAACCCACTCTTAGTAGTAATACCAACAGCATGTTTTGTTTCAGCAATCATAGTAATTTTTCCACTTACAGGACTCATAATTTCATCATTTGTTGGTTCAACCGCAAATCCATCACCCATTAATTTTTGAGAAAACACCGGATCGTTCGTTTCATTTAAACTTATAACTTTTCCCACAACCGGCGCAAATAATGCAGTTGTTCCAATTTGGTTATCATTTATAGTCATTGAAGGTTTATCCTCTTCATGAATAGACCTTTGTCGATCATCTTTTGGAATAGCAAATGTATTTGTCGCCAAGAAAGCTACGATGAAAGTACCGATACCAACTAATACATACACTATTAATTGATGTGCCGAATAAATATACATTAAAGGAGATAATGCCACGGCAAGACCATATGAATTTGCTTGAATATGAAGTAGAGATAAAATACCTCCTCCTAATCCAGAACATAATACCATCACCAAAAGTGCCGGTAACCCAGCCCGTAAAACAACACCGAATAAGGCAGGCTCGCTTACTCCTAATATTTGAGTTGCTGTTGCACTAATACCAGCTGACCTTTGAGATGCTTTACGACTATGTAACGCCAAAGCCAAACAAACAGCAGCATTTGCAAATCCATACATTGCTTCTACTGTAATCATTGGATTAAAATGAGTTGCTGCCAGTAAAGAGGTTTCAACAACAATTGACATTTGATGAAGGCCTGTCATCACACACAATGGATACAGAACACCTATCAAAAATCCACCAATTCCAAATGGTAGATATAGGAAAGCACGAATTGCATGTACCAATCCCTGTTCAATAAGATGAACAATGGGTCCAAAACCCAAGAATGCTAGTGTCAACATAACAAGCACTACAACAAAGGGTGTAAAAATTAAATCCATCGAATTTGGCATAACTCTTCTTAATCTTTTTTCTAATTTTGCTCCAATAATACCTGTAAATAGAGCAGTTAGCACGCTACCTTGATAACCCTCAATTGGAATTATATTAAAAAGCATAATAGGCTTAATAGCTCCACTTGCCACATCATATGCATTGGGAAGTGATGGGGATACTAACATTAACCCAATAAGGAATCCAATAACTGGCGTTCCACCAAACTTTTTAAACGCCGACCAGCAGATAAAAGCTGGAAGAAAATTAAACGCAGTTCCAGTCAAAACAGTCAAAAGAGTTGTCACTGAATTAGGAATCATTTTGGGTGTCATTCCAATCCAACTTAATACGATTGGATTATACATTACACCCTTTAATCCAAGGAATAACCCAGTGGCACCCAAAATAGGTACAATTGGTAAAAATACATCACTCAGAATCCTAATTCCTCGTTTTAGCTTATCTATCCATGAGCCACCTGTATTCGTAGTTTCCTCATTTTTACTGTCCTCAGTACCATCTTTGTTTACCCCAGAGACCTGGTCAAAAACCTTATTAACTATACCGGTACCCAGTATAATTTGATACTGTCCTCCAGTGTAAAACACACCCTTTACTTCATCTACGTCTTGAATTGCATCATCATCAATTGCGTTCCTGTTTTTCACAACAATTCTAAGCCGAGTAACACAATGTGTAATTGATTCTATATTATCTTTTCCTACAATGTTTATTAATTGATCGGCAATTTTTTTATATTTGCTCGTTTCATTCTTCATAATTCATCTTTCCTCCTTTAATAAAACTGTCTGATACGGTTTTAACTTCAATTTTTGATTTTCTAAATTTAAACTAGGATAATTATTCAATAAAACTTTTGCTTTAAAAGAAATCTTTATACTTATGGATGAAGATGACAAGTTCGTGTAACTATAAAAATGTTGCTTGCTCCCCCGTACATACCCAATAACTTCGTTTGGTATTTCAGTAAGCTCATGAATATCACCATAAACTAGTTCTTCACTGTTCTCTGAACTGTTTCTCAGTTGAATCATTTTTTTTATAAAAATTCAAAACCGAATCTTTCTGTGCAGATTCTTCTTCACAATTAAGATCTTGATAACCTTCAGTAAGTGACAACCACGGATTTGCTTCTGAAAAACCAGCATTTTTTAAAATGTTCCATGGAAACGGAGTACGAGTATTATCTCTGCTTCGCAAGTTTACAAATTGAAGCGCCTGAACATGATCAAACCCTTCTTTAACTGCCCGCCGATAATTATCAACACTTGAAACATCATCAAATTCTTTAATACTGCTTCTAGTAAAATTATGCATACCTAATTCTTGCCCTTGATAGATAAATGGTGTTCCTCTCAAAAAAAAGTACATAGCTGCCAAAGCTTTTGCACCAATTGCATTTTGATATTTAGGATCTTGAATGTATTTTGAAAGTGCCCGCGGTTGATCATGGTTCTCAATAAAATTAGCTCCCCATCCTGCTAACTGTAAGGCATCTTGACTTCTAAATAATAACCTTTTAAAATCCTTAACTGTCCAATCCGTTCGTTTCCACCATTCACTCCCACTTTCGACATCAATATCTGCATAGTGAAAATCAAATATCATTGAAAAATAGCCATTATCACCAATAAAATCATCAAGCTGAGAATATTTCACTCCAGGTGCTTCACCAACAGTAATACAATTATGTTTTGAAAAAGTTTTTTTATTTAATTCTTTTAAAAAAATATCTAATCCAGGTTGGTTACGGGTTCCCTTTGTACAAGAAACCAATCCATCATTTCCATCACTTGGAAACGATTTAAAGCTTTGATTCTTTTTCAAAAACGTTATTGAATCTAGTCGAAAGCCGGAGATTCCTCTATTCAGCCACCAATTGACTATATTATAAATTTCGTTTCTCAATTCTGGGGTTTCCCAATTTAAATCCGGTTGTTTTTTATGAAAAGAATGAAAATAAAATGTATTTTCACCAGGGACCGGCTCCCAGACGCTGCCTCCGAACAACGATCGCCAATTATTAGGCCTATTGCCATTTTGTGAAGATTTAAAAATATAATAGTCTCGATATTTACTATTTGGATACTTCAAAGCTTTTTTAAACCATTCATGTTCATCCGACGTATGATTAATAACTAAATCGAGCATTACTTTGATGTTCAATTGCTTAGCAGTTGCAATTAATTTGTCAAGATCGCTTAGCGTACCAAACATTGGATTGATTTCTTCAAAACTAGAAATATCGTACCCGTTATCAACCATTGGAGACTTAAATATAGGGCAAATCCAGATCATAGTAACTCCTAAATTAGAAAGATATTTTAGTTTTTCTGTAATACCATTAATGTCACCATTGCCATCTGAATTTGAATCTTTAAAACTTCTTGGATAGATTTGATAAACAACTTCTTTTTGCCACCATTTTTTCTCCATTGAATTCTCCTTCGTTGTTTTTAATTGAAAACGTTTTACAAATCTAGTATACAAAGTTTTTAAAAATTGTCAAACGTTTATCAAAACTTTATTTATAATTATGTTATACTCATGTTATACTCATGTTATAAGCATGTAATCGTATGCTTTACGCTTATCATAAAAGCAAAGGAGTCATACTATGATTAATACATGGACCACAGATTTAAGATATAAACCATATCGTAATTGGAAAAAATCTTATGTACATAGTTTAGCAAAAAGCGTGCATTATTCTTTTTGGCGAACAGATTATCATATTCAACCAGCAACTGGCCTTCTTAATGACCCAAATGGATTTTCTTATTTTAACGGAAAATGGCAGCTATTTTATCAATCTTATCCATTTGGACCAGTTCACGGATTAAAATCATGGTTTCATATTGAGTCCAAAGACCTTGTTCACTGGAAAAATATCGGTCCTGCCCTATTGCCTGACTCCAAATTTGATTCACAGGGCGTTTACTCAGGATCTGCTTTACCCGTTAAAAATAGTTTGTTTATTATGTATACAGGAAATACTAGGGATACTAATTGGCGTCGCCACTCATATCAAAATGGCGCGTGGTTAGATCCTAACAATAAAATTACAAAACTACCTAATCCTCTAATTTCAAATGTACCGTCTAATTACACAAATGAATTTCGAGATCCACAAATTACTAAAACGAAAACTGGATACATGGCTATTATTGGTGGCCAAAATATAAATTTACAAGGAAAAATTTTATTATTCACATCTGCAGATCTAAAAATTTGGAAATTTCAAGATGAATTACATTTTTCAAATAAAATCTTGGGCTGTATGATTGAATGTCCCAATTTAATTTTCATTGGTAAAAAGCCTGTTCTAATTTTTTGCCCACAAAAATTAGAGAAAAACATTTTAAATTATAAAAATATCTATCCAAACACCTATATTACTGGAAATCGTTTTGACAAAAAAGAAGCTACAATTGATCAACCAACCTCACTTAAAAACTTGGATGATGGATTTGACATTTACGCAACACAAGCTTTTAACGCGCCTGATGGTCGAGCTCTTGCAATTAGTTGGGTTGGTTTGCCAGACATTAGCTACCCAACCGACAAAGATGGGTGGGCAAATTGTCTGAGCCTTGTTAAAGAACTTACATTAAAGCATGACCATCTGTATCAATATCCAGTTAAAGAAACACAATCTTTACGTAAAATGCCTACTTTTAAAAATATTACTATTTTCAACACAAATACAATCCTATTTAAAAATACATCTAATTCATATGAACTCGAAGTTGACGTTCCCCAAAATACAAATGGTGATTTAAATATTATGGCGGACTCATCAAACAAATATTCTGTAAAAATTAGTTTTAACACTATCAAGGGCACGGTAATCGTAGATCGAGCCAAATCAGGCATTTGCTTTGCAGAAAAGTATGGTTTTAAGCGTACAAGCATCCTACCTGCTCACAAACCTCTGACACTAAATGTATTCGTGGATAAATCAATTATTGAAATATATTTGAATAAGGGTTATAAAGTAGTTACACTTAGGGTTTTCCCAAATAAATTTCAAAATCAAATTAATGTTTCTACAAAAAGGGCCCTTAGTATTAAAAGCTGTCTTTGGAATTTGACGCAAGTAAATAAGGAATGATGAAACGTGACAAAATTATCTGACGTTGCAAAAAAAGCAGGTGTTTCCTCTACTACCGTATCCAGAGTTATTAATAATTATGGATCTCTGAGTGAAAAAACCCGTGCAAAAGTTTTTTCAGCGATGAAAGAACTAAATTATCAACCAAACTCTTTAGCCAGATCTTTACAAGGTAAAAAAACTCAATTAGTTGGCGTAATTTTTCCGTCTGTGACCAATCCATTTTATGCAGAGTTAATTGAGGATCTTGAAAATAAGCTTTTTGGTGCAGACTATAAAATAATATTATGTAATTCTGCTAATAACTCTGAAAAAGAACGATCTTATTTAAGAATGCTTCAGGCCAATCAAGTTGATGGCATTATTGCTGGCACACATAACACAAATATTGAAGAGTACAAAACCTTGGATCTTCCTGTAGTTTCCTTTGATAGGCATTTATCAGAAAACATCCCTATTATTAGCAGTGACAACTATCAGGGAGCACAGCTAGCAACAAAGGAACTAATCGCAAATGGAGCCAACCAAATTTACTTTGTCGGTAACGTCAATGTAAGCCCTAATGAAAATCCAACTGATCTTCGAGTACAGGGATTTGAAGACACTTTAAAACAGCACAAATTGGAAAGCCACTATTTTAGTGTTAAAACTGACAATTCTGTGGCAATTAAAAAAATGTTAATTCGTGATTTTCTAAATAATCATAAAGTGGACGGTATTTTTGCATCAGATGATTCTACTGCTCTATTAATTATTAACATTGCAAAAGAATTGAACATTGATATACCTAAGCAATTAAGAGTTATTGGCTTTGATGGAACAAAATTTATTCAAAATTATTTTCCTGAACTATCTACAATTTCACAACCAATCAGTGATATTGCTGACTTACTGATTTCTACTTTAGAATTAAGAATCAACGATAAGAAAAATTATCATAACGTAACTCTTGCATTACCTAACAAACTAATTCGTTCCAGTACTACAGCAAGCATATGATGAATCTAGCAACAAATCAAAAAATTAATAGTCTAGCTGTTTCACCAAGTTTTTGAAAAAATTTAAACATTAAGTATCTATTTGATAAATTCAAAAAGCTCTAAACATCATAAGCATAGTTCCCACTGCATATATCGTTTAGAACCTTTTTATTTTTAGGGTTTAAAAGATAAATTTTTCTAAATTGTCAAAACAAGTCCGAACTTGCTGAATTTCCTGCTACTTAAGTAGTTCCGGATCCTACGAGTTTTGTCGTCAATACCATTTCGGCATGTTTTACAACACTATCCAAATTAAAAACTCCAATTAATAGAAAGAAGATTATAACCATGACAAGTATTGTTCATCCAAATACTGTTACCATTGCCGTCAGTGACATTCATGGTAATCTTGCTGTTTTTACCAAACTTAATGAACTGATTACCAAATACCCTGAAGCAAATCTTATTTTTATGGGCGATTATGTAGATGGTCACAAGCAAGGTTATCTGGTTCTCCAAAAAATTAGAACATATCAACAAACTCGTCCTAACCAAACTATCGTTCTAAAAGGTAATCATGAACAAATGCTATTGGACTACATGGCCAATCCGCAAGATCAGCTTTGGCTAGGAAACGGTGGCAAAGCTACCCTTAAAAAATGGATATATGAGCTGACCAGTCGGGGATATTCTATCGAAAGAGATCGTCTATTGGTAAAGGAAAAAAACATGGATATGCTAAATTGGATTGACTCTTTGCCAATTGACTATACACTTGATAACTTATACTTTGTCCATGCTGGCCTCGATTGGACTCGGCCAAATCCATTTATGACCTCTATTGAAGACAAGCTGTGGATTCGTGAGGAATATATTTATAAATCACCGTATAATACCAATATTTTTGCCCATAACTTTACAGATAAAACAATTATTACGGGTCACACACCAACCGTTTTAATTTATGGAAATTATGAAGATAATAGTAGGCCAGTCTTCTCAAACAATTTTGCTGACCAAACTATGCCGTGTCCCATCAAAAAAATTCAATATTCTAATGAGCAGGCTCGCTACTTTATTGATGGTGGTAATCATGTCGGTGATTCTCGAATTGGTAATATTGCAGTTTTTGATCAAACTAATGGTGAATTGATTGATAGTTATCAGGATTAATTAAGTACTAACGCAATAAGAAAGCACCGTAAAAATAAGCCGATCCCCAAATTATGGAGATCGACTTTTTAAATTTTTGAAACATAACAAAGACGAATCACTCTGAACTAGTCCCAAAACCACCCTAAATCCTCAGCAAACAATCTAAACAATTGCCAAGAAGTTAATCTTGGTGAACTTTCTAAAGGTAACAGTGCTTTTTCAATTGAAAGAGCCGTTTTTCGAACTTTAGGCGAATAACGATCCACATTCAGCCAATAACGATTCCCATGTGTATAGCCTTGAAGCTGATTAATGATTAATAAACTGACCGTTGTCGACTGCGTGGCTAATTTGGACAATAAATAAAATGCTAGTGGATTATCATCAGTAATCGCAGTTATATCTGAAAAATCAACCTTCTCTCCTACTGGACCCGTTGCCAAGAAAGAATCTTGATAACATTTATTTGCTAGTTCAGGATGTTGGTTATTCAGACTAAAAAAACTAGGATCAGACAAAACATCCAATTTACTTAGATTAGATTTTTCCAATTTTAACCAATATTGATGAATAACGGATGGATTCCAGTTAACAATCCACCAATCTAACTCTTGTCTTTTAATAAGCGTTTCTAAATCATTCAATGCCTTATCATTGTTAGCTGACCAGATATCAAGATATTTACCAAAATTATCTTTGTTTGCACTGTTTTGTTCCTGTTGATTTTGTTCCTGATTTTTTTGTAAATTCGTATTTATTTGTTTTACCTCATCGGCAACTTTTTCATTGTTAGTTTTGATATAGAGTTCACTTTGTCCATCGACAGTCACTGCAGCGATAAATTGCTGTTCCAATTCCGTTAGTTTCTGAGTAGTTGCCCATTTAACAATCAGATATAAAGTAACACTTTGTAAAATAAATTCTGCATCAAAATAAGAATGTTTATGTTGTAAAAATTGATAAGCTTGTTGCCATTGAGATTTGGTTAAATTTGGAAAATCGGTTTCTATTAAACGCATGATTTCTCGATGACCTTTTAAAACGCTGTGATCTGAAACTAAATCACTTACAGGGTCAGCCTTAAATGAATCTTGAATTGTCTTATGCATTGCTACACTTAATTCAGATTTAGATTCTAATTTCGGATAAAAAGCTTCTGGTTTAATTATGAAAGAAGAATTTTTTTGTTTCACAACTATTTCCTCAATTTCTTTAGGCTTATTTTACAAAAAATAGACAGAATACAAAAAAGTATTTGAATAATGTACGAGCCCCATAGATCCATCCAAATACTTTTATATGCTTATACCTATTAGAATAGCGATTCTAATATAAAATTACCATGGTTCCTTAATTAAATAAATTTATCTGAAAGCAACTTTTAGAAGTCGCTTTTTTCATTTTGCATGTTAGTCAAGAAGTGAGTTCAAATGAACAAAAGCCACGATAAATCACTTGTTTCGTTTATTCTTCTTCATCCGTTTCTTCTTACGTTTCTTACCTTTACGAACCATAGAATTCATGGCGAGCTTAGAGAGACGGCCACTTACGCCTTTACCCAGCATGCCTTCCATACCATTGAAGTTACCTTTGCTCATTTGGTTCATCATTTTCTTCATTTGACCAAACTGTTTGATCATTCGATTAACTTCAACAACTGGTCTACCAGAACCACCTGCAATTCGACGACGACGACTTGGGTTTAATAAATCAGGATCTTCCCGTTCAGCCGGTGTCATTGACATTACAATGGCCTTCATATGAGACATATCTTTAGGATCAATATTGACATTCTTCATAGCGGGATTATTGGCCATCCCTGGAATCATTTTCATGATATCTTCCATGGAGCCCATATTCTGCATTTGATCCATTTGATCGACGAAATCATTAAAATCAAAACTATTTTCCCGAATTTTTTCGGTCATGTCTTGAGCTTGTTTGTCATCGTATTCTTTTTGCGTCTTTTCAATCAGGGTAAGCATATCGCCCATCCCTAAGATTCGAGAAGCCATACGATCAGGATGGAAAACATCTAAGTCTTTCATCTTTTCGCCTTGTCCAATAAACTTAATTGGTTTACCGGTTACGGCCCGAATCGAGAGTGCAGCACCACCACGAGTGTCGCCATCTAACTTGGTCAAAACAATCCCGGTTACGTCTAATTGATTATTAAATCCTTCAGCCGTATTTACCGCATTTTGTCCCGTCATGGCATCGACAACTAACAAAATTTCATTTGGATGCGCTAAATCTTTGATTCGCGAAAGCTCATCCATTAATTTTTCATCAATTTGTAAACGACCGGCTGTATCAATAATGACATAGTCGTTGTTTTCTTCTTGAGCCTTTTGCAAACCTTGGCGCACAATTTCGACTGGATCAACATCCGTCCCTAATTGAAAAACAGGAACATCAATTTGTTGGCCAACCTGAACTAATTGATCAATCGCAGCAGGACGATAAACATCCCCCGCAATCATCAGCGGCCGTGCCTTTTGTTCATTTTTTAACTTTAAGGCTAATTTCCCGGCAGTAGTTGTTTTCCCGGCTCCTTGTAGCCCGACCATCATAATAATTGTTGGAATCTTTGGAGATTTGTTTAAGCCAACGGCACTATCGCCCATGACCTTAACCAATTCATCATTAACGATTTTGACAATCTGCTGCGTTGGATTCAAGCCATCTAAAACATCAGCTCCGATTGCTTTATCACGGACTGTTTTAACGAAGTTTTTAACAACTGTAAAATTAACATCAGCATCTAATAAGGCAAGCCGAATTTCACGCATTGCGCTCTTTAAATCTGATTCAGAAATTTTACCCTTTTTCCTTAATTTACTGAAAGCATTTTGAAGTCGTTCTGTTAAGCTTTCAAAAGCCATAGGTTAATCCCTACCTTTCATTCTGCTTCAATTGATTCTAAATTATCAATCAATTTTAGAAGTGTTTCATCTTGTGGATAATTTTTTTTGACATAGTTAGTTAAGCGGTCCGTTTGATGATTACGCGTTAAAAAATCACCATAAATATGCAATTTTTCTTCGTAATCCTCAAGAATCTGGACCGTCCTCTTAATATTATCATACACTGCTTGCCGACTCACGGCGTAATTTTCTGCAATTTCACCTAGTGAATAATCATCTGCATAATAAAGTTGCATGTAATTACTCTGTTTTTTGGTTAGTAAGGACCCATAAAATTCAAAAAGGAAGTTTATGCGATTATTTTTTTCTATTTCCATTTAATCACACCACTCCTATTTGCTTGTCTCCAAAAAATCACTAAACAAACCATCGACAAAATCTTTTGGTGAAAATGGACTTAGATCATCCACCTGTTCGCCCAATCCAACGTACTTAACGGAAAGATGTAACTGATTCCGAATGGCCAGTACGATTCCACCTTTGGCTGTTCCATCCAATTTTGTAAGAATAATTCCAGTAACTTCCGTGGTTTCTTTGAAAACCTTGGCTTGATTCATGGCATTTTGACCCGTTGTGGCATCCAAAACTAACAAAATTTCTTGAGGAGCATGCGGAATTTCACGCGTAATCACACGCCGCATCTTATCCAACTCGTTCATCAGATTAACTTTGTTTTGTAAACGTCCAGCGGTATCAACCAAAACCAAATCATAGTTTTCTTTTTTAGCCTTTTGAACCGCATCAAACACAACGGCCGCTGGATCACTCTTTTCGGGACCAGCAACTACGGGAACGCCATCACGTTTACCCCATTCTTGTAATTGTTCAATGGCACCAGCTCGGAAAGTATCACAAGCAGCCAATAGCACTTTTTTACCCCGCTTCTTAAACCGATTTGCGAGTTTACCAATGCTAGTCGTTTTACCAACCCCGTTGACTCCCACAAATAAGAAAACACTGGGACCTTCTGTGGCAAAAACCAGATGATTATCTTCAGTTGTTCCATTTCGTGTATAAAGCGAAACTAGCTTAGAAACAATCAAGTTTGAAATTACTTTTTGGTCTGTGACATGTTTGGATTCAATTTCTTCCCGAACTTCATCACTAATTTGGACCGCAGTTTCAAAACCAACATCGGCACCAATTAAAGTTTCCTCAAGATCATCATAAAAATCATCATCAACACCGCTAAAGTTAACAAAAAGGTCTGCTAATTTTTGTCCAAACGTGCGCCGAGATTTTTCGAGCCCCCGATTATAGCGATCAACCTCTTTATTTTGTTCTGTTGTCGCAGCTTGTGGATTGATTGGGACTTCTGGTGCTTTTTCTTCAACTGGTGCATCACTTTTTTCTTCCGCTGGTTTTTCAGCAACTGGTTTTTCTTTTGCTTGTTTTGCCAATGCTTGCTGTTCTTCTAGTGCTTGTTGTTCTAATTTCTTTTTCTTTCTTCGACCGAATATACTCATTGTGTTTTAGTTTCCTTTCATGAAAGATCTTCAAGAGACACAGAAGCCATCTTTGAAACGCCTGATTCCTGCATGGTTACCCCATACAAGACGTCGCATTCTACCATTGTACCCTTTCGATGGGTAATCACAACAAATTGCGTTTGTTGCTGGAAGTTGCGAAGATAATCAGCAAATCGACTAACATTAGCATCATCAAATGCGGCCTCAACTTCATCCAAAATACAAAATGGCACTGGTTTAACTTCTAAAATTGAAAAAAGTAAGGTAATTGCGGTCAAAGCCCGTTCTCCACCTGAAAGCAAACTCAAACGTTGGAACTTTTTGCCAGGCGGTTGTGCCTTAATTTCCAATCCTGTTGTTAGCAGATGCTCTGGATCCGTCAACTCCAGCTTGGCTTTACCACCGCCAAACATTCTGACAAACACCTTTGAAAATGAAGCTGAAACTTGATCAAAAGTGGTTTTAAACCGTGTGGCTGCTTCCGTGTCAATTTCATTAATGGTTTCCAATAATTGCTTTTGTGAAGTCATCAAATCATCTTTTTGTTCTGTTAAAAATTGGTGGCGGGTTGAAACACGTTGATACTCATCAATTGCACCCACATTCACATCACCAATTTCATCTAATCCCTTTTTGATAAGTTTTAATTGACGTTCTAGATCCTGCTGATCAATATCTAGCCTATCTTTTTTAGCCAATTCAAAACTTAGTTGGTATTTTTCACTTAAATCGTTCAATGCATGATCAACCTGCTCACTAACACGAGTTTGCTTAACCTTTATATCCTGCAAATCATCGCTTGCAACCGAATTTAGTTCTTGGACTCTTTGAAGGCCCGTTTCTTTTTGGGCCAACGTTTGTTCAAGAGTTTCAAAACTAGCCTGTTGTTTGCTTAATTCTTTCTTCAAGTTTTCAATATGTTGTTGATCACTTGCAAGCTCTTCTTGGGTTGTCTGACTTTTCGATCCTTGAACCCTTTGTTGCTTTTGTAAATCTAATTGTCGATTCTTGGCATCTAAAACCAATTGTTGGAGGCTCTTAATTTTCTGGTCACGCTCACTTAAAATTGTCTTGCCCTGCGTTAATTGAGCTTGGACAGTCGCTAGTTGCTCTCTAAGTTGCGTAATTGATTGTTGATTCGCATTTTGTGTCTGTCGTAATTGCGTAAGATCTGCCTTTTGTGTGTCCGTTTTTGTCGTAATTACAGTTAACTCATCGTTAAGCGATTTTTCCTGATCTGCTAAATTCGTTGACTGGCTTTCAAACGTATTCTTATAGTCACCTTTTTGGTTAAACTCATAGCTGACTGCATCAATTCGCCGATTAAGTTCCTTCACTTGGTTGGCAATCATCTCAAGTTGCCTTTGGGCATCCTTATACTGATCATTTGCAGTATTAAACTGTTGTCTAAGTTCGCTACCCTTAGTTTCCGCAGCGGTCATTTTTTGTTTAAGGTCCTGCACCAATTCCTCGCGATTTTCGAGTTCAGATTTCATTTGAGAAACCTGTTTACTTAAATCATTACGTTGCTGTTTTTGCGTTAATAATCCAGCTGTTTGATGCCGGTTAACACCACCGGTCATTGAACCAGAAGGATTAATAATTTCACCATTCAAGGTGACAAATCTCAGCCGCGCTGTAAGTTGTTTTGATATTTTTGAGGCATGATCTAAATCACTGGCAATTAAAATATTCCCTAGTAAGTATTGCTTAACAACAATTAGGCTTTGATCTGTTTCAACTAAATCTGAAGCAACTCCTTCAAACCCTTCGCTATTTTCAAGCTCTTGGCGAACTTTTGGTGAAATTTGTTTGGCCCGAATTGTGGTTAACGGTAGTAAAGTTACACGACCAGCACGATGCTGCGTCAAATATTGGATGATATTACGAGCATCCTGATCCTTTTTTGTAACTAGCTGTTGCAACTGACTTCCTAAAACTGTTTCAACGGCCTTGGTATACTTTTCTGGAACTTTTAACAAATCCGAAACGACACCAACTAGCCCCTTAAACTGATTCCGATTTTTCAACACACTCTGAACACCTTGATAAAAGCCTCGCAATTCTGTTTCAGAACTACTAAGGGTTTCTAATCGCGTTTTGGCTTGTTGATAAACTTGGATCGCTTGTAACCAACTATCTTGCCCCTGTTTTTGCTGATTTGTAAATTTTTGATAATCGGTTAGTGCTAATTTTAATTGGTCTTCTGCAACTGTAGTTTGTTTCTCTAACTGGGCAACCTTTTTTTGTTGATCAGCATAGCTTTGTTTTAAATCCTGTAACTGCGTCTGCAATTTAACTAAGTCAGCATTGACATGCAATTGTTGCTGACTGTCTTGTTCATAACTCTTCTTCAAATTAGCTTGCTCATTATGAACCTGTGCTAATTGTTGCATTTTCTCAATATATGACGCCTGTAACTGGTCAATTTTTTCTTGAGCATCCTGCTGACGTTGCTGCATTTCTTTTTCTGAAAGTTTGGCTAATTGTTTCTTTAAATTACCAACTGTCTTTTGATAGTCGCTAACTTTTTTCTCTAATTGTTGTTTCTGATCCTGATTTTTTTCTAGTTCTTGTTCATTTTTTTTAACTGACTGGCCTAGTTCTGCAACTTGTTGCTGTTGATACTTATTTTTTTCTGAATCAACATTTTGTTGTCCTGCTAAATTTTCATACTTTTTGGTTGTTTCAAGTAAGTCAGCCTGCAATTGATCTTTTTCTTTTTCTGAAACTTGCCGTTGATCTTTAAGATTTGTAACCGCAGCATTCAATTCTTTCTTTTGACTACTATACTGGGTGACCAATCGATTAGCTTCATCAATATCTGCTTGGGTAGTATTACTTTGCGTTTGTAATTTGTCAATCAAATTTACTAAACGCGTTTTATCCAGCTGATCAAATTGCTTTTTTTGATCCAAATAATCTTGTGCTAAACTACTTTGCTCTTCCAAAGGTTCAATTTGAGAGTGCAATTCTGCAATTAAATCACTAACCCGATCTAAATTATCATTCGTTTTTGTTAGTTCTTGTTCAGCTTTTTGCTTATCTTGTTTATACGCCAAAACACCGGCAACTTCTTCAATGATTGTGCGCCGGTCTTCTGGTTTACTATTAAAAATTGATTCAACTCTACCTTGAGAAATCACTGAAAATGAGTCTCTTCCGAGGCCAGTATCAATAAAAAGATTCAAGACATCCTTTAAACGACACTCATTTTGATTAATCAAATACTGACTGTCACCATTTCGAAACAGCTTTCGTGTGACACTGACTTCCGTAAAATCTGTTTTCAAAAAATGATCAGAATTATCGAATGTAATGGTCACTGCAGCTCGATTTAAAGGTTTACGATTTTGTGAACCAGCAAAAATAACGTCTGGCATTTTACCACCACGAAGGCTTTTGGCAGACTGTTCACCCATGACCCATCGGATAGCTTCAATAATATTACTCTTTCCACTGCCATTAGGACCCACAATGCCAGTGATTCCATCTTCAAAATTAATTGTTGTTTTATCAGCAAAGGATTTAAAGCTGCTGATCTGTAAGGCCTTAAGTTTCATGAACACCAAGCTCCCAATCTAAACATTTTTGACGCGTAATGCTTGTAAAGCATCCTTTGCAGCAGCTTGTTCCGCAATTTTCTTTGATTTTCCAGTGCCAACCCCAAGTTTTCGTTTATCATCAAAAACGGCCACTTCAAAATCAAGCTCATTATCAGGGCCAGCCTCATTTAAAAGATCATAATGAATTAAGGCATCCCCATCGCGTTGCAGCACCTCTTGCAAGTTGGTCTTGTAATCAATCACATGGTCAAATGCTCCAGTGTCTAACTTAGGGAATATAACCGTATGCACAAATTTCTCAACTGCTGGTCGCCCTTGATCAAGATATAAAGCCCCAACAAATGATTCAAAAATATCACAAAGAAGTGAAGAACGGTTGCGTGCGCCACCCTTTTCCTCACCCTTACCAAGACGGATGTATTGATCAAAATGGCATTCCCGAGCAAACTGACTGAAGCTTGTTTCACAAACCATTGCCGCTCTGAGGCGAGTTAATTTTCCTTGTGGCATTTCTGGATAACGTTTAAAAATATATTCTGACACAATTAATTGCAAAACTGCATCACCTAAAAACTCGATTCGTTCATAAAATTTCAATCCTTGATTAGGATGCTCATTTACATACGAAGCTTGAGTTAGTGCTTCATCCAAAAGACTCTCATCATTAAATTCAATTTGAAAATTTTTCTTTAGTTCCGCATCGATTGATTTTTTCATTTCACCCATCCTCTCTAAAATCCTTACCCTAATAGTATATCGTTTTTCGACGAAACTGCCTACTACTGGATCAATATACAAGTTGAGACCAGAACAAATTGGGGTCTACACTTTCTGGTATTGGTGAATAAC
>NZ_JQBD01000190.1 GCF_001437255.1 Pediococcus damnosus
CAACAACTCCAGGTGGCACTGTAAAGACACCAGGACAAAATACAAGCACACCGGGCGGTACACGAGTTAACTTTAGTGGTACTGAATTACAAAATAATACCAATGCTAACTTGAATAATACTTCTGGTAGCTCAGTGAATGCTTCTAAAAATTCACAAAATGTTAACGAAAAGGGTAAATTACCACAAACTTCGGATGCATCGAATAATCTTTCTGAATTAGGAGTATTAGGCATGTTACTTATGTCACTCTTATCTCTAGTAGGATTGAAGAGACGTAAAAGAAATTAGAGCCACAAATGCCCGGACGTTAAGTTAAATCAAAAGGTCACACATCAAAATTGATGTGTGACCTTTTTTTGTATCAAATTTTATTGATAATAAATTTCAAACGTAATTGAATACCTGAAATATTCATAGTAAAGGACCCAACGT
>NZ_JQBD01000191.1 GCF_001437255.1 Pediococcus damnosus
CCCACTCGGTCTCTTTTAAGCCACGTAGTTGCTGCTTTCTTAGATAGTCCGTGTTCTTCGCATATAAAATGGTTATTAAGGCTTCGTCCAAAATATTAGTCAGGTAGTTTTTCGGGCTAGTTGGGTAATAATTAATGGCCTGATAGTCCTTAATTTGGTCTTGCTTATATTGATCAAACCGTGTTGTCTGTTGTTTCAAACGGGCTTGCACCATTTCAATTTGTTTGTGATCCAACTTAGGATCTTGGCCACATTCGCCGATAAACAGTTGCCGGGTGCCATCATGTTTTAAGACCCGTTGCAGTCGATGATCCTGAATATCTTTTAATTCCATTTTACCTAACAGGTAATTTAAACCGGCTTGGTGTTGCTGACTAGTAAAGACTACCGGTGGCTGCTGTTGTAATTGACTAAG
>NZ_JQBD01000192.1 GCF_001437255.1 Pediococcus damnosus
ATCTTTTATGCATTTACACAAGATATTTTATGCTCTCACACCACCTTAACAAATCATAATTTGGATAATAGTATGTTCCATTTGAAAGCTAAGCCTTATAATTAGCATAGGGTTAATAGCTCTAATCAAAATACCCACAAAAGGCCTGCTCAACTAACAATTGAGTAGGCCTTTTGTAGTACAAATTAATCCTTATCACAACTAACCTCAATAGCACAACAGGTATAAATAATGCTTAAAATCCCTAAATAAATTTCTCTCACAACTGTTTAATAAAGCGGCAATCCCCGTCGTACGTGATTAATTAAACATTCAATTCTTAAAACACCTATTTTTAAATCGACTTAAACCTTCGCTGTTGCGTGCGTTTACTAATCCCCGTCTTTCGTT
>NZ_JQBD01000193.1 GCF_001437255.1 Pediococcus damnosus
ACAGTTACTCGCAAGATCACCTACACAGGTGTGAATGTTAATGACTTAACGGCGCAACAAAAAGCAGCGTTGAGTCCAGAGCAATTGGCTGACTTAACCGCAGGTTACGTAACTCAAACTGGGACTTATACTCGAAACGCAACGGTTGACAGTACAACTGGTAAATTAGTTGGATATACTCCATGGACGTTAACGGATAATACTGGTGATACTAATGATACGAATGATGGCTTTACGGCCGTTACGAGTCCAGTGGTTCCAGGTTATACCGCTGATAAAGCGAGTGTTGGTGCCATTACCTTAAACGACGCAGACGTTACTGGTTTCCAAGCAAATTCAGATGACACGACGGTTAACTATACTGCCGGTAAGACGACCACAGTTACGC
>NZ_JQBD01000194.1 GCF_001437255.1 Pediococcus damnosus
TGTTTATCATCTAAATGTTCTAAATCGACATAGGTTTTCAATTGCTGACTTAGATGACTAATTGTGTGTTTTTCAGAGAAAGATAGCTCGTCAGTTAACGCGTCAAAATGTTCATGATTTCTTATCTTTTCGTCAAGATTATGATATTTAGCTTGAGCGTTTCTTTGCGCTCTAACTTGTTGATTAAATGCTTTTCGATTTTTTCTTTGGCTGTTAATGCCTTCGTGTTGGGTAGGTGTCTCTTGAATCCCTTGATCGACAAACGATTTTTCACTAATCCGATCCGGAATATTTTTTTGTGCTAAAGACTGATTAACACTTGTTGCCCAATTATGCCGCCACTCATTAATTTTTTCCTCTTTATCCCAATCAACCAACCAAATTTTTC
>NZ_JQBD01000195.1 GCF_001437255.1 Pediococcus damnosus
CCTGCCATCCATCGGTGGTCAGCTATTTGTTCTGTTTTCTGCGATTTTCGCACTGCTTCCACCTCCAATATCAATTACGAGTTATTACTGTTCGGTCCTTCGTTCACTTCGTGGACTACTATGACCTCGGCTGACTCCTGCATTACTCAACATTCCATCACTGAAGTGCTTGTCTTTGTGGAACATAACGTTCCTCTTGTCGGAAACGTGTAATACAGGTCTCCCCGGGTAAGAACGCTAACTTTCGTACCATCTCACCGTTGGCTTTACCGTCATGACTTCGAGTAGTATCGGACTTCAGTTTGTTAGGCAACCTTATCCAGTCATTTCGGCCTTGTAGCCACTTCTTGTTCATCGGTGCAGTACTT
>NZ_JQBD01000196.1 GCF_001437255.1 Pediococcus damnosus
GCCATTGCGATCTCGAGGAATGGTTAAGTTAAGTTGGCCGTACTTCGTATCAAACGAGCGCTCATAACTGCCGTTGCGGTTATTACCAGTGTTAATCCCAGCGTATGAGTAGCGTTCGTAACCCAAAAACTCTGCCAATTCGGTTTGAAGCAGCTGGTTAATCGCAATTTCGAGGTGGTGACGAAAAACTTCGTCCAAATCTTGCTTTTGGGCTAGTGCAGCGATAATTTCTGTGGTAAGTTCATTCATGGGGAATGCCTCCTGTGATGTTTTCTGTGGTTACTAAATATCATAAGGGAAGGCATTCCCTATTTCTATACAATTCAGAAATCTTTTATGCATTTACACAAGATATTTTA
>NZ_JQBD01000197.1 GCF_001437255.1 Pediococcus damnosus
CTTGCTCAAACACTGGGCTCATAACTTGGGCTACCGCCTGTTGGACCATACGGTCAACAACTGTCGGAATTCCTAATTTACGGGTACCTCCGTTGGGCTTGGGAATCTCTACTCGTTTAACCGGCGCTGGTTTATATGTGCCATTTGCTAGTTGTTCAAGTAGCTCTTTCCGGTGTTCTTTCAGGTATGGCAAAAGGTCTTCAACGGTCATGCCGTCTAAACCAGCTGCTCCTTTATTCTTGGTCACCCGTTGATAGGCTAAATTCAGATTATTTCGGGCTAAAACCAAGTCTTGAAACTTAATGCCACTCATTCTTGTATTTTCACCAGAGGCAGTGCTACGCGCCCCGATATGC
>NZ_JQBD01000198.1 GCF_001437255.1 Pediococcus damnosus
CAAAAATCATAGATCTTGGACAGCTTCTAAGGCAGATACAAAATGTGACGGTTTATTGAAGCATAGAGCACATAATTGTTCCTCAAAAGGACATTGGCATATTACGTGCTGGTATAGGAGCAATCGGTATTATAGCTTACATTTTTGATCAAGATAATTTTTCTGATATTCATCAATCTCCCTCCCCAAAAAAAGATTACATAATTTTAAATCCAATCAATCACTAATCTATTACTTCTTAATTTTACAGATACCAAGTATAAAAAAATAAAAAACAATATTAAAAAAATAACTGAAACTTGAAAGCCAATAACTACGGGTCTACACTTTCTGGTATTGGTGAATA
>NZ_JQBD01000199.1 GCF_001437255.1 Pediococcus damnosus
TACCAGCACTAATATTACTAAAACTCATGTGGAATATTGCCATGTCAGTCACCGTCTTCCTTTGATTCTATGGGTTTTGACCTTGTTGTCGCCAACGGCGACTTTTGATACAGGTTTTTAATGGGTCTAGCACAACATAGAATAAATTCTATGTATAAGTGCGCATTGGTCTCGTTTCACTCGGTCTGCTGATAACCATAAAATCAATTTCTGCTATTGTTGAATTGACTGTATTTTTAATTCAATTTATGCTTGCAATTAACTAAGATTGTTATGTTTTAAATATTTAAAAAGTGTTGCAGATTACGCTGTTTTAAGCCAAAATTTTTTAATTGCTT
>NZ_JQBD01000002.1 GCF_001437255.1 Pediococcus damnosus
TGACCATCTAGGAAAACCTTACACTAACCTTTTTATGATAAAGGTCTATACTTAATTTGTAAACAATTATCTAAGGAAGGTCTATTATGAGTAATTCAGTATCAATCACAGAACTAACTGCACCAAATCAACTCAAAGCCGTTACCACGTTTGCAAAGTTCTATATCAAACTTTACAAGTCAGAAAACCTTGAGATTATTTCTTCATATGTTCCCGCTGGTTATTTGAGTGACATCAACGCCTTCATTGCGCGGAATCGTTACCTAACCAAAGAGGAACTGCTATCCATCAGTATTGAAGCTTCCCGGGCAGATTACATTCAAGTAATCGCGCACCTTGGCCAAAGCTTCACTCCTAATGGTGCTCCAGAAATATCATGGAATGACTGGGAAATTTCTCATCACAAACATCTTGTGGTAGAAAGCTAGTCAGCAACATCCATTAAATATCATGCCGGTCGCGCGTAAATAGCTCATTACTTTTTCCACGAAAAACTTCAGCCTGTAAAGTCACGTGATCCACGTGATATTTTTTTTGCAATAAATTCTCTAAATCACGGTAAACAGGCTCCACATCACTTAATAATTGATCGTTTAAATTAATATGTGCAGAAAACATAATCCGATTTTCATCAATTTGCCAAGCGTGAATATGATGGACATTGACCACTCCAGGCTCTTTTAACATATCACGTTTCATTGCCTCAAAATCAAGATTTGGAGCCGCCTGCATCAGAATATTAATTGATTCTTTTAACACAGGCCATGTTTCCCATAAAATATAAAGCGAAACTAAAATCGTCACAATTGGATCTACAAGGTCAATCTTCCAAATTTGAATGATAATGGCACCAATGATAATTCCAAAAGACGACAACGCATCACTCAGAATATGAAGATACGTCGCTTTTATGTTTAGATTATCCTTTGCCCCTTTGCTTAACAACAAAGCCGACCCAAAATTTGCAATTGTCCCAATGATGGCCACAATCAGCATAATGCCACCATTCACTGCCTCTGGGTGAAACAGACGGCGGACACTTTCCCCCATTAAAACTACGGATACTAAAATTAAAAATATTGAATTGATAAATGCTGAAATGATTTCGGCTCTTCGATATCCAAATGTTTTTGAATCATTTGAATTCTTGAGCCCGATTCGACTCGCTACATACGCCAAAACAACTGATGCAGAATCGCCGAGATTATGAAAGGCATCAGAAAGAAGTGCTAAACTACCAGAAAGCATCCCTCCTATTAACTCAACCACTGTGATCAAAGCATTCAAAATTGTAACAAGTAGGAATCGTATCCCGCTCATATTTGAATTATCATGCATCGTAAAACTCCCCTTCAGCCATAATTATCAACCAAAATAGGTGAGTAAGCAAGTCCCGTTCATTATACAAAAATAAGGCCTCCGAATTTTAATCGTTGGTCTTATTTTATAACCTTAAAATTATTATTAACGGTAGCTTCAATGATCGGATGCTGCTGAAGATAATCGGCAATTAATTCTGACATGGCTTCCGTATTTTCGCGAATAATTTTCGACTCGGAAAACATAGGATAATGACCACCACCAACAGCCCGATACTTATTCAAAACAATTTCAAATGAGTCATTGGCTTCAATGGTATGCCCCTTACAGCTTAATTGGGTAACCCGTTTACCAATTGGTTTGGAGATATCTAATGTGTAGTCAATGCCTTCATACATATCATAATTATAATGACGTTTTTTGGGCGATAGATACTTTGGATTTACCATCAATTGATTATGGCCATCCAACGTGAAATACTTGGCGCTCACTTCCAATGCCGCCCGCAGATCTGCTCCGGAAACTCGCAGCACTGCTAGTGAGTTAGGATAAATATAATTTGTAACCACTTCACGCATCGTAATTTGGCTACCAAATCCGGTTGCCTCATCATTGAACAAGGCCGTCGCCGAAATGGAAGTTCCTGTAGCTGCCATTTGAACTTTTTGAATAAACTCAATAAATGCCGACTCTTCAACGCGCGCCCGAAAGGGATTGTTAATTCTCATATCTCCATGAACTTGACCCAGTGGTTGATCCAACCAAGTCTGCGTGTCAGTTTCAACATCTGACATAATGGCCCTTAACTTTTTATGTACTGGTGCTTTTGCAGCCGAACATAATTCAGCCGTAGCATCCACCACCATGTGGGGACGACTTGGATCAATTTTTAAAACGATTTTGCCAACCGCTGCTCCGCGATGACCGGCTTGCACAATCGGCACACCAAATAATTTAGTTGCAATTAATCGATGTTGATGGGCAGAAATTAAAGCATCAATGCCTTTCACCGTTTTCAGAAGTTCATAGCCAACGTTCTCGCCACGAAGCGATTCGGTTTCTATCCCCGATTTCAAATCGCGTTCAAAACCGCCATGATAAACAACAATCACAACATCGGCACGTTTTCTTAGCCACGGAACATAACGTTTAGCAGTATCAAGTACCCTGTTGAATTTAAGTCCCTTAATATGTACTGGATCTTCCCAGAAAGGAATGTAAGCCGTTGTTAACCCCAAAATGGCGATCCGAACTCCATGAATTTTTAAAATTCGATAAGCGCCATCACCAATTGGTTCATCATTGTCATTTAAAATATTGGCTGATAGCATCGGATAATCTGTACTTCGAATAGCAGCGTTTAGATAACTCATTCCATAATTGAACTCGTGATTACCTAATACCCCAATATCATACCCAATCGCATTGTACGCTTTAAGCAGGCGTTGCGGTGCGGACGGATTACTAAATTTAGCCAAATATTCGGTTAACGGTGACCCTTCTAAAACATCTCCCGCATCAATAGTTAAAACGGGATCTGTTGTTTTTTTGCGTTCATTTTCAATAATACTCGCCGCTTTTAAAAGACCAAACGGCAAATTGGAATGGCGTTTCACAAAATTAGTTGGGTACACGAAGCCGTGAACATCACTTGTTGAAAGTAACGTTAAATTAAATGCCAAAATCTCGCCTCCTGCAAAACTTTTGATAACTTAAATTCTACCACAAACTGATCTCATCGCGTTGGTTTTTTAAGATGAAACGAACTATAACAATGTTTTTTACATAAAAATCCCCTATTTTGTAATTTATCATCCACTATTAATTGACCCCAACCCGCTGAAATTCTATACTTACGATATTACAAATACGAAACGAGGAATTTTTAAATGACCTATCAAGTCGATTTCAAAACTGTTTCAACAGTGGGACTCGAAAGCTCACCAGTTGCAAAAGCTCTGGCTGGCTTACGCGCAAACGAAGCTCGCTATTACTGGAACAAATATAAACATATTTTTACCACCGTTCCTGCCGACGGGGATCCCGAAACCGTTGCCTGGATAGAAAAAATTCTTTTAGAAAAAGACATGAAGTTTGCGGATAAACCATTGGAAACCACAACTTTTGAAGTCGATAACATCAAAATGGCCTATATTTTTTACGAAAACGGTCTTGCGGTCAATGTGATGTATAGTTTAGATCCAGCTGGTAAGCGCGCCGTTGGGTTTAAACTCTCGGACGGAATGGCTATTCCTAAAGAATTTGAAGACAAATTTAAATTTGCCCATCAAAAATCGCGTTTAGCTGGAACGATTCGCGGATCCTACTTTGTAATCAAAGGTACTTATTAGTATTAAAAAGGCTTCAAACGAAGAAAATCGTTTGAAGCCTTTTTTAGTCTTAAATTATTTTAATGGCGACTATGCCGACCTTGCGCGTCAGTCTCTACATATCTTGCGACCAAATCGTAAAACTTATTATACAACCAACGGGCGATTGCCAACCATGCAACGGCTAAGAAGAACGCCGCAAAGACATCGGAAGGATAATGGGCACCAAGGTAAACTCTGGAGTACATAACTAACACAACCCAAATGATCAATACAATCTGACAAACCTTTTGCACCGTTTGTGAATTGATTTGGCTCACAAAGAACCAAACCAAGAAAAAGACGATTAGCACAGCGCCAAATGTATGCCCACTTGGAAAACTAAATCCCGTTTCAGGAATTACTTGATTCCATCTTGGCCGGGGCCGTTGGGCAATTTCTTTGAAGATATAAGCCACCACATCGCCACCACCCAGGGTAGCTAACGTCCAGATTGCATCAACCCGCAGCCGCATGAACCATAAGACGGCAGCAATAATAACGGCATAGACAATTGCAAATTTTGGTTCCGCAATCGTCGTAACGGCCTTCATGATGTCAGTTACGAACGTAGGCATGCTGTTTTGAACAATACTAATGATTCCTGTATCGAATCGCAAAAGCAAAGCAGAGTTGGCTTTTACAGCCGCTAGTAATAAAGCAAAAAGAAAGCCCGAAGTCCAGGCATATTTAGCAGAAATTGAGTTTTGATTTTTTAACATGAGTCGCTCCAATTATTTATTTTGATTCCATTCAGCTTTAAATTCTTGTAGAAAATCTTCTAATACCGCTGTTCGATGTTGCGCAGCTTGTTTAGCAGCGCTGGTATTCATTAAATCTGCAAGCTTTAAAAGCTTTTCATAAAAGTGGTTAATCACCGTTTCATTCTGACGATATTCATCGTGAGTCATTTTTTGCCGGGGAGCAATCTTCGGATCATACATGATATGGCCATGGGCCCCGCCATAATAAAAAGCCCGGCCAATCCCAATTGCACCAATCGCATCCAGACGATCCGCATCCTGAACAATCTGCCCTTCAAGGGTTAATTGGTAATGATGTTCAAGATTCTTCGAAAATGACATGTGTGTAATGATTGCAAAGATTGCGTCAATATCAGCTTGGAAAACCTGATGGGCTTCTAAAAATGACCTGACTTCGTTTTCTGCCTTGGTTTGATCTGCTACAATTTTTTCATCAATTACATCATGCAACTCCGCACTTACCAGAACGACAAAAAGACGCCCTTGTGCACTGTCTTGAGCCAAGCGCTGGGCCATTTTTACAACCCGTTGAATGTGAGCATAGTCATGTCCCGTTTTGTCATCACTTAGCTTTGAATACACAAACTTATCGACTGTCTTAAGAATCTCTTGTTCTTTTTCAGTTATTTTTTCCATGTTTACCCCGCGTACTCAACCACTTGTAATTTACGAACAACTGTCACCTTCACCTGACCAGGGTAGGTAACTTCTTGCTCAATTTGATCTTTAACATTGCCAGCCAGCTTCTCAATACTCTTATCGGAAGTTTGGTTAGGCTTAACAATTACTCGAAGTTCACGGCCCGCCTGAATGGCGTAGCTTTCCTGAACTCCAGGATATTGGTTGGCAATTCCCTCTAAACTAGAAATTCTTTGTAGATAGTCTGCAGCAGATTCACTACGAGCACCCTGGCGCGCACCAGAAATGGCATCGGCAGCAGCCACTAGATCAGAAATAACATATTTAGCTTCTACATCCCCATGATGAGAAGCAATTGCATTAATCACAACCGGATCTTCATGGTATTTAGTTGCAAGCTCTACACCTAATTCCACATGGGTAGCCTCAACATCACGGTCAATTGCTTTTCCAATATCATGCAAGAGCCCCGCCCGTTTCGCTAGGTTTACATCCTCGCCAAGTTCAGCCGCAAACACACCTGCTAGATTGGCTGCTTCGATCGAGTGATCCAAAATATTCTGGCCATAACTGGTCCGAAAATGCATTCTCCCAATCAACTTGATTAAATCGGGATGCATATTTTTAATATTCAACTCATTAATTGCTTGCTCACCGAACCCACGAATGAGTTCATCCACTGATTTCACAGTTTGATTTACAATTTGTTCAACAATGTCCGGATTAATCCGATTTACTTGAACAATCTGCGTCATTGCGCGTTTGGCAATTTCACGACGCATGGGATCATACCCATTCAAGGTAATCATCCGTTTTTGATCATCAATATTAATATCAATCCCTGTCAAAGCCTCTAAGGCCCGGACATTTTGACCAGAATTCCCGATAATTTTACCAAGCGCCTCATTGTTAGGCACTTCCATGGTTCGGTTAGATGAATAAACATGGGACCGAATCCCACTGTGCTCAATGGCGTGAGAAATTAGATTTTTGGCTTCCTTTTCGCTACTGCTCTTATATTCAGTTTCTGTGTTTCGAACAACTCGTTTTTCTTCTTCTTTTAAGTCCCGAGAAGTTTGATCTAAAACGTAATCTTTTGCCTTAGCTTTGCTCATTTCGGCCGTTTCTTCTAAGGTTTCTTCCCGTTTGCCGATTAAGCCTTCTGCCTGTTGTTTTATTTCTTTTAGTGCTGACTTATCATCTTTTAAAGCGTCTTGTTTGCTCTTAAAGTTATCAGAACGCCGGTTTAAAAGATCCTCTTTTTCTTTCAAAACTTGATCACGTTGATCCAACCAGGTTGCCTTACGCTCATTATCTTTCACATCAGTTGTGATCTCTTGATCAATTGACTCTTGGTAAGCTAAAGTTTCAGCACGTCCTTTTTTATGTTCTTTTTGGGCGGCAGCTTTCCCTTCTGCCTCAGCCTTGGCAAGCGTCTGTTGTGCTTGTTCATGGGCTATTTTCAACTGTCGCTGATGTTCAATTTTACGAATTTCAAACCCAATTGCAACAGCAATCAGAAGGATAATAATACTCACAACAAACATCTTGGTTGCCTCCCATTTTAGAATTTAATCGTTAATTTCATATCTTTCATTATATCACACTGTCACAAATTGCTTCTCGCTTTTCCAGACACCCGATTGCCTAATAAAAGGCATCAAAAAAGCACCTTTCAAGAACCTGCTCAACTTGAAAAGTGCCTGGGGGATAGATCTAAGTACCAATCTAAAACATAAAGTTTCAAGGTACATATTGTTTCAATTACGATTCCTTACCTTTCCTAGGATTCAGTAGGAAGAGTAGTCAAGCGTATTTGTACGCATCTAATTAAAAAATCTTTCACAAAACTTTCTTCTTAAAAACGTTGCAACATGATAAGCATCGGTCCATCCAAAAAATCGGCCGATATTTGCAGGTATTACTTGGTACGAAGATCGAACCCTACCCCAAACAAAGAGTAGCATCTTTGAAACTAAGTCACAAGCAAAAAGACATAAAATATCAACTATCTTAATCTTCTGCATACCAGCTGTGATACAAATCTTCAATAATCTTGGTTGTTTGCAGTGTAATAGCCGGTTTCATAATCGGACTTAATTGTTTACCGTTTAAAATTTGTTCAGAAACATGATTAAATTCATACACAAATTCACTCGCCTGGGGGTGCGCAAACTTCTGCGTTTTATCGCCAACTGTCAATTCATAATGATCTGTTTTCCAATAATTGGGAACCTTTAATGATCCAGTTGTGCCCCAAAATGTCATTTGACTAGGCACTTGATCAGTCGTTGTCGTTATATAAACGCTCGCCAGAACTCCCGAACTCAATCTAAAGTTTACTTGGACTTGGTCATCCGCCTGCGACCCAACTTTACTAATTTGACCCTGATAAGCTGTAATATCGCTTTCCAAAACCAGTTGAAGGTACTCTGCAGAATATGAAGCACTGCCATAAAAAGCACCACCACCTACAGACACATCATGGAACCAGGGAATTTTTTCAATGCCTGGATGTGATTCTTGAATCGTGACCCCTTGAATATCTCCAATCGCATGTTTAGTTACGAGCTGCTGTCGAACCTGATCGGTAATTGGTAAAAAGGCCGCCTTTTGAGCTTCCATGATGAAACAATGTTGCTTTTTAGCCAATGCAAATAGCTCTTGTGCTTGCGCGAGTTTTAAAGTAAATGGCTTTTCCAAAAGAACATTTTTATGATTGTTCAAGGCCAGTTTGGCGCCATCATAGTGACCGGCATTCCAAAGTGGAATGTAAATCACGTCAATATCAGGATCCTTACAAAGTTCTTGATAACTCCCATAGGCTTTTGAAATGTTAAACTGACTTGCAACCACTTCGGCCTTTTCTAGTTTACGTGCTGCAATTGCCACCACTTCACTATTAAAAGACTCACGAATTCCTGCAATAATTCGGGGAACAATGGAGGCGGCCCCCATAATGCCATATCGAATAATTTTTTGTGTCATGTTATTGCCTCAAACTTAGTCCTTCTTTGGCTCCTCGTCTGAATCTGGATCGTTAATCATGCGCCACTCACCTTCGCCAGCTTTGGAAATATCATTCACAAAGCCAGTTACCATTTGTGCGCGTTCCATATCTTTTTCAGATAAAACGTTCAAACCTTTTCCAGTCGTCATTGGAATTCCAAGTTCGAACTGCTCTTTACCCATTTTTCCTTCTGTAAAGGCAACGACCCAATCCTTGGTATCAATTTGTGTATATAAGAAGAACAGTGAAAAACCGTCTGCCAAATATGCAGGTACAGCCCAAACATTTTCGCCAACTTCTTGCATTTCATTACCGTTGAAATTGTATTGACTGGCATTATCTTTTGTAATTCCGTGATTTAAAACCAACAGCATTTGTTCAAACTTTTTATCACCTAATGATAATTCTACATCTTGGAAATCTTCATCCTCATTACTCATTTTAATTACCCCATTACTTTCTATTTTTCTTGATTACATTGATTTTATAATAAAACAAAGGTAAAAGATACCGCAACGATTAGAAAAAAGCCGAATCCAGACATTCATCTGAATTCGACTCCTATTTTTTATATTTAAGAACCTAAGCGTAAACTGGTTCGGTTGTTACAATTGGTTTTTGCATATGATCATACATATGATCGCCAATCTTTTTGGTGCCCACTTTTTTAAATCCATGACGCGCATACAGACGCTCGGCAGCGGGGTTTGCAAGATCCACGTTCAAGCCAATAATGGTATCGCCATCCTGACGAACAAAATCAGGCAATGCTTTTAGCAATCTTCCGCCAATGCCTTGGCCTTGATACTCAGGGTCAACAGCAATGGAATCAAGATACCATTCATCTTTAAATGCTTCTAAATCAGGATCCAAAACATCCCCATCAAAAATATTTGCTTTAAGCGTGATTCGATCAATAATTGCATCCAAATCTTCTTCATACTGGTCTGGGTAACCAAACGCTACCCCAACCACTTTGCCTGTGGTCGTTTCTTCTGCCACAATCGTTGTGGCCTTTTCACCAGTGTAAGCATCCGTTTGGTAAGCTCGTTGTAACACGCGCATCCAAACAGGGTCAGGAACATCATCCAATTCATCAAGCTCCATCTCATCATAAATAATATTAATTAATGGCGCTATCTGACCGGCATCATCTTTATCAGCTTCACGTATAATTATCACAAAAATCCTCCTTTAATCTATTTACTAGATTACGGTATGCCGATAAAAAAGTAAAGCTGTCTGTTCCAATGCAAGTATAAGTTTACAAAAAGATAAGTATCTAAAGTTTGAAAGTATAAAAATTCATCTAATTAACTGGTAAAAAAGATTAACAGTTTAAATTCCGTCTTCCAGCAAATTTGGGCTGGAACGTAGTGGGCACGACTTAGAGCTGAAATTCACATCTCTAAGCTCGGCCTTTATCTAAGCAAAAATCGCTAAGATAAATAACACTACTGAGCCCATTTGCTTCCAGACTGATTCATACGCTGTCGATTCTTGTAGCAAAAATAGCCGCAAAAATTCGCACCTCGTTCCAGGCCAAGTAAGCCGGAGAACGGCAAGTAATCTAATTTCGGTGGGCTAAAATGTTTAATAACAGTTACTAGAACTACTTCTATATTTTCAATCTTTAGTAAATATTCTAAACTGGTTGCATGCCACTATTTACCAAACATCTCATAATAACCTACCGCAGCAATTGCCTGTGCTGAACGAATTCGGCCCTGCTTGATCAACCGTTTTAAATGATCATAACGAATCAGTTGGCTATTCACAAACTCATCCGCATCAAAATGTTGCGCAATCTTTTTAGCTGGATCAATCTGAGCCACAATTAATACAACCTTCTCTGTTGAAAAACCTTCTGAAGCCGTAATTGTCGTCAGCTCTCGCACTTGGGTTGCTTGATAGCCCGTTTCTTCTAATAATTCCCGTTTAGCTGCATCTTCCGCCGTTTCGTTTGGATTAATTAATCCTGCTGGTAAAGACAAGCTTTCTGCATTAATTCCTACACGATATTCTGTATTTAACAAAACATGCTGATCCGGTGTAAATGCCAAAATCGTAACTGCCGGTTGATGCACAATCACATCTCTGTTTACCACCAAACCATCTGGCGTTTCAATTTTTTGTTTATCTAATTGAAAAATTGGCCCCTCATATACTTGTTTTTGAGCTACGATCTTTCCTGATTTACCTTCATTTTTAAACATGTTTTAATTGCTCCATATCTTCCGGAAGTTTCACTTTAAACGTCTGTTCTCGATCAGTTAACGGATCCGTAAATGTCAGAGATTCAGCATGCAGAGCCTGGCGAGTGATGCCCATATCTAGCGGACCCCCGTATAGTTTGTCACCTAACAGTGGATGACCCAAAATGGTAAAATGAACACGAATTTGATGCGTTCGGCCAGTTAACAGCTCTGCTTCTACTTCAGCAAAGTTTTCATACTGATGAATCACCTGAAAACGCGTTTGCGCTTGTTGCCCATCTTCCGAAATTTCGCGATGAATCCCGTCAGCCGTTTTAGCAATTGGTTTATCAATCAGCCCTTGTTTTTCAGTCAATCTTCCCGAAACAAACGCCCGATACTTTTTTTGAATCGTGTGCTGCTCGATTTGTGGCGATAAAACGCTAGCTGCCAACCGATTTTCGCAATTAGCATCACGCCACTTGTGAACCGATCCAACCGTGTAATCACATGGGGAACCAAATCTTGACTCCCTTGATTTTTCAAATGGCCCTTCACCCGATTAACGACCGTGTCATCCCGGTTACTGGGACCGGGCACCGACGGCAGACCAGCGGGTTTATCAATCACCAGCCAATTAGCATCTTCGAAAACTACGGTCAAAGGTTCAAAACTAAACGGCACATTGGGATCTGATTTTTCTTTAGGCAATCGCAAATTCAAAATGTCACCAGATTCAATAAAATCTGCCGTTGTCTTCTTCTGCCCATCAATCCTCAACATTCCTGATTTCTTAATGGAACTAATCAGTCGATGACTAAACCCCTTGGAAACCAAAAAGGCCTTAATTTTCAATCGCTCTGAAGTTGCGTTTTGCATTGTCATAATCATAATAAACTCTCCATTATTTTGAAGCCTTGAGAACATGGCGCATCGACTTGCTTAGACGTAAGTACGCCACAAAATGATACACGATTCCTGCCAGTAATAAAAATGTTCCTAGCCAAATCGAAAAAAAGGTTGCCAGAATTGCCAGGCCGTATATTGAAACACTTCTAATCGGATCAAACTTAATTGCTTGATAAAAATGTTGTTGATCTTGTTTCATTTTGGTAAGTTCTGAATGATGCCGAACATAGGTATACAGCCAGGCAAACGTCAATGAGATAAATAACGCCACCAAGTCATAGTAGATAAACGCCACCCGCATATCGGCCACGTTGCCCACAGTTAGAGAGTGAGCAACTAACGCCGTTGGATAATCAATCAAGGTCACAGAAAAGAGCATCACTAAATTAATGACATTCAAACTCGTATTTGTCAGTTTTAACGTCTGAAAAAAATCATGATGAAACAGCCAAACTGTGCCAATGTACAAAAATGAAACGATATAAGCAAACATCGTGGGCCACTGTTTAACTAATGCAGCTAACAAATGACCGGCACGGTATTCTGGAACGTTAAAGTCCAACACCAAAATTGTGATTAAAATTGCATAAACCCCATCACTAAAAGCCTGCATGCGATCAACTTTCATACGCCAAACCTCCCCACTTTTAACCGTTACTAAGATTCTTTAATTATATACTAGTTTATCAGGGACAGGAATGGAACTAGTTGAAACAAAAAAAGGATCCTACTATTATGTAGAAATCCTCTTAACATTCATTTTCACAATTAAATATAAAAATTAGTTAGTTCATTTTTGCGCAGATACTGGACTCCCCATTTTGAGACTGGCTGCTGCGTAGTTGGTTTAAATTGCCAATTCAACAAGATTGTAATCAATTCATCATTGCTAAGCTGGGCAGCCATTCTTGCAACTCGCACGGTCTGTCGATCCCAAGAGCAGGCCTGCTCATTGGTTTGATCATAAATGACATCCGTTAAGAAACCAAGGTTGCTCACTAAATTTCCTTGATTGTTTAAATCTCGATCTTTAAACCAGCGTAAAACTTGAATGCCATCACCAGAAAGTTCCACTGTCTGGTGATCTAATTTGGAAATTTCATCTAAAAACTTAGCATTGGACATTTGCATTAAGGCGCGAGCGACTCTAATTTCTTCTTCGTTGTAATTACTTAGCGCTCCTTTGTCATCCTCAATTGAATTCATGATACGATTTAAATGCCCGAACGTTGTAAAAAAGTTTACAGGTTTGGGTTGCTTTCCTTTGAGCTGCTTTTCAATCCAACTAATAAAGTATTCATGTTTTTTCATAACAAGTCGCCCTCCTTTTCAATTCTGGCTTTTTCAACTTGTATTTATCTTACCCAAAAAATGTGTCAGCAACATTACCAAGTGTTGAAACTGAGATTAATAAAAGCTTACATCGCTGTATTAGTTTATTTTTATTTAAAATATATTTGCATTTTAGGGTGGTTTAAGATTACAATGATAATAACTTATTTTTTAGGAGGAACATCATGCGATCACCATATAACTCATTTGCAAAACGCCGTCCAGTTGCTGGTAAGCGTGAACGTCGCCGTCGTCAAGCACGAATCGTTGCTATCCAACGTTTCGCTAAAGGCAAGACTGAAAAAATTGCTGATACATCTAAAGTTAAATAATAGGCTTTTTGCCATTTTTAAAAACAACTGCCATTTGGCGGTTATTTTTTTTACAATTTATTTCAATTAATTTTCAATTTAGACTTGACGAAAGTTCGTCGACGGAGTAGATTAAAAGCATATTATAAATAAATGAGAAAAGCTATGAAAAGAAAAGTAAGAGAAATCGCCATTGTTTAGCGAGCGTCGTTTGGTGCAAGGACGTCAATGAATTTCTCAAGCTATCATCTTTGAGCGATGCTTACGAAGTTTGAGTAGGCACTGGGGGCTCCCATTATAGAGCTAGGGTATCGATCTGCAGGTCCGTACTCGAAAAGGCAGAATCAGTGATGATCCTGTAAACAAAGGTGGTAACGCGTTTAAGACGTCCTTGTTGGAATTTATATTCCAGCAGGGACTTTTTTTATGGACTTTTCTAATGGTTAACTCATTTTAAATTTTAAATAAATTGAGGAGTGGTTATATGTTAGAAGAGAGAAAGTTAACTAAAAAGGATTACGTTGTGGTAAGTTCGATGTTATTTGCATTATTTTTTGGAGCCGGAAATTTAATTTTTCCCCTTCACCTGGGACAATTAGCAGGATCACATTGGGTACCTGCCGCTTTGGGTTTTCTGGTAACCGGTGTCCTTTTGCCGCTATTATCCGTTTTGGCAATCAGCATTACCCGTTCGGAAGGCGTTTATGATATCGGAAAACCACTTGGAGCTGGGTTTGCTTTAATCTTCATGATCCTAATCCATGGGACGATTGGCCCACTGTTTGGCACACCCCGGACTGCCACCGTTTCTTACACAGTTGGGGTAGCTCCACTCATTCCTGCCCACTTTCAAACTTTAGGACTCGTCATTTTTTCGGCAGTGTTCTTTGGACTCGCCTTCTTCTTATAGGTAGAACAAAGCAAAATTGTCTCTAATGTTGGTAAACTACTGAATCCGATTTTTCTACTTTTATTAGCCTTTGTTTTCTTCCTTGGCTTCAGTAATCCCATGGGAAGCCCTGCTACGCAATCCGTTACCGCTGCTTATAAAACCGGCGCGTTCACAAATGGATTTTTACAAGGTTACAATACTATGGATGCCTTGGCCGGTCTCGCATTTGGTGTCACCGTTGTTACGGCTATTAAATATATGGGCAAGAAAAACGCGAACGGTATCGCGATGGTCACTGCCAGAGCTGGCTTGTTCTCAATGGGCTTTGAAGCGATCATCTATGTTGCCTTAATTTTATTAGGAGCAATGTCACTTGGAAAATTCAAGCTCAGCGCAAATGGGGGCGTGGCTTTTGATCAAATTGTTAATCATTACTTAGGCGTTGTTGGTCAATCAATTTTGGCCGCTTTGATCACCCTAACTTGTTTGACAACTGCCATTGGTTTGGTTGCTGCTTTCGCTCAAGACTTTCATAAACACTTTCCCAAAATCAGTTACAAAACTTGGTTAGCATTCACGAGTGGTGCGTCATTTTTAACCGCTAACCTCGGCTTAAATCAAATCATCTCATGGTCAACACCAGTTTTAATGTTTCTATATCCTTTAGCAATGGCCTTGATTTTGTTGTCCGTCTTATCACCACTGTTCCATCGCGACCCAATTGTCTATAAATTTGTCGTTACGTTCACAGTAATCCCTGCTCTCTTTGACATGATGGCTGCTTTCCCACCTGTAGTAAGTCAAAGTGCCTTGGGTAAGCTCATGGGAAATTTCCAACAGAGTTACCTGCCACTTGCCCAATATGGCTTAGATTGGCTCTTACCAGCTTTACTCGGCATGGTAATCGGCGTTGCTTGTCATCTTTATAAGCAACATGCAAACGCCAAAGTTCAAGTACCTCAAGAAAACGAAAACTAATCAAAAAAAGCACTTCATACATCAACCTAAGCCGATGTATGAAGTGTTTTTGAGGACAATTCTACAAAGCAAACCACAAAATGTAAGTGCGCCTCTGGCGGGATTACGATCCCTCCGCCGTCACACTTACATTTTGAGGTTTAAACGCTTTGTTTCACTCACTGTTTTTGAGGACAGCTCGGCAAGTCAAAAGGCAGAAAATAAGTACGCTTCCCGCGGGATTGCGATCCCGCCTCCGTCACACTTCACCTGCCTTTTTCCACTAAGCTTGAGGACAGCTCCACAAAACAAGTCCAATGACATAAGTGAACCTCACAACGGGATGCGATCCCGCCTCCGGTCCCCTTATGTCATTGGGCTTTAACGTTTTGTTGCACTCACTTAACTACCAACTAGCCTTCCGCACACCTGGAATTTGACCCTTATGTGCTAAATCACGGAAGTTTAGTCGTGATAAACCAAACTTACGCATATAAGCATGTGGTCGACCATCGAGATGATCACGACGATGAATCCGTGTTGGTGAAGCATTTCTTGGTAACCGACTCAAACCTGCGTAATCGTGATTCTTGCGAAGCACTTCACGAAGTGGCGCATAGTGCGCAACAGTTGCTTCAATTTTTTGTTCCTTAATAATTTTTGATTTCTTTGCCATTTATTTATGCAATCCCCTTTCTTTGTTTTTTAGCAGCTTTAATCACACGTAAAGCAGCTTTTCTTGTCTTCAAACTTGGACTCTTTAAGCGTCGATAAGCACTTGCTGTATCCATTGCTTTTCTCATAATCTCAACTTCCTCTTTCCGTTAATCGTAATGGTTACTATTTAAACACATTTTAGTGACTTTTCCAAACATTTAGTTTCAAAAAGAGATTCAACCACTTTATTTAGTTGGTTGAATCTCCTTTATTTTTCGGCAGTGTTCGAGAGGACACCCTCATCTGCTTGGATCACATCAATAAATTGTTGACCATATTTTTCTAGCTTTTGACTACCGACACCTTTAACCTCTGCCATTTCACTCAACGTCTTCGGTAACAATTCACACATCGCCCGCAACGTTTTATCTGAGAAGATCACGAATGGTGGTACCCCCTGGCTCTCGGCTAAATTGCGTCGTAACATCCGAAGTTTGGTAAACAGTTCACTGTCCTCAAGGATATTAGTTTTGACGGGAACCGCCATTTTGCGAAAGACCTTCTCTTCGCCCTGCAAAACCCGCACCCCAGCAAGAGTTAATGACAGCACCGGATATTGACCGTTAGACGCCTGCAAATAGCCAGCGGCCGCCAAGAAATCAATGAGTTCGGTTAATTGCTTTTGTGACTTATTCTTCAACAAGCCATACGTACTTAATTGATCAAAATTAAATTGTTTAATCCGTTGATTCCTAGATCCCGCTAAGACCTGGGCAATCAATACTTTTCCAAAATTTTCATGCATCCGTTTTACACAAGAAAGAACCTTTTGCGCTTCAACCGTAATATCTTGGGAATCCCGTTCGTCCAAACAATTACTGCATTTTCCACAAACTGGTCCGTCTTCCCCAAAATAATTCAAAATGTATTGTTGCAAACATTCTTGGGTATTGGCGTACTGAGTCATATCTTGAAGTTTTTGATACTCACGCCGTTTATTATCATCATCCATTTCAGATTGATCAATAAAGAAGTGTTGGATTTGCACATCATGCAATTTAAATAACAAAATGACATCACTTGGTAGACCGTCACGTCCTGCACGGCCAGCTTCTTGATAATAAGCTTCTAAACTTCCCGGAACCTGCGCATGAATGACAAAGCGGACATTACTCTTATCAATTCCCATTCCAAACGCATTGGTCGCAATCATCACCCGATCCCGATCATAAAGAAAGTCTTCTTGATTCTGGCGCCGATCATCTTCAGACATGCCACCATGGTACATCGTGACGCTCACCTTATGCTTTTTAAGCAGTTTGGTAAGCCGTTCCACTTCTTTACGCGTACTTGCATAGATAATGCCAGCTTCGGTTTTGTTGGCTTTCAAGTAATCCAGCAAAAACTGATCGCTATTCTGATCTTTAATAACCTGAAAAGAAAGGTTCTCTCTGGTGAAATCCGTCTTCACTTCTTGATCTGCTGGAATATGCAAGCGTTCTTTGATATCCTCAGCCACTTTAGGAGTCGCTGTGGCCGTTAATGCTACGACAGTGGGATTCATCGGTAATTGAGCCAAAGTATCCGTCAACCGTAAGTAACTGGGGCGAAAATCATGACCCCACTGGGAAATACAGTGAGCTTCATCCACTGCCACCAAGGAAATCTCCAAATCCTGGAGCTGATATAAAAAACTACTGGAATCCAAGCGCTCAGGCGAAATATACAAGAGTTTCACTTGGCCACTCGCTGCTTGTTGGAATCGTTGTCTCATTTCATTTGCGCCGATACTACTATTAATAAACGTTGCAGGAATTCCGTTTTCATTTAATGCGTCAACTTGATCCTTCATTAACGCAATTAATGGTGAAATGACCAATGTAATTCCGCTAAAAAGCATTGCTGGAATCTGATAACAGAGGGATTTCCCACCACCAGTTGGCATGATTGCGAGAACACTTTGCTTATTCAAAATTTTTGTAATTACTTGTTTTTGACCATTGCGAAAGGAACTATAGCCAAACTTTTCTTTTAGAATTGTTTCTGGTGTCATACATTGCCATTCTTTCTGTAAGATCTTTATATCTATCTTAACGGAAATTCACTCAAATTGATAATAAAATTCTGAGTATGTGTTATATAAGTTAATACGCAAACGTGACGGAAAGGCTTTATTGAGTTATGATATTGTTACTTAATCTAATTATTTGAAAAGAGGTTGATCCCATGTCCGAAACAAACAACTCTCCCAAAGTTGACGAACTGACCAAGAAAAAAGAAGCCCTTGAAACTGAAGTGATTAAAAACCAGCAACTTATTAATAATTTATATAGTCGCTTCGAAGTTTTAAATCGTCAAGAAACTGATTTAAACAATAAAATCAGCAACGAGACTGATGAACTTAAGCAGTTGGATGCTGATTTAGAAGCTAAAAAATTAGTGCTTCAAAATAAGAATCTTGATCCTACCCAATATACCGATCTCCAACAACAAGTTGCCGATTTAAATGTTGATAAACAGAATCTTCTCAAAGATTATCAAGAACTAAGAGATCGGCCTCTTACAAAACGCATAAGCAATAAACTTCCAGAACGTCACTACCTTCCAAAAGAGTAGGTCGTTCTTTTTTATTCCTCAACTTTCACCTTTTAAAATTTTGGACACAAAAAAAGACGATCATTACGATCGCCTTTTTGATTTAGGATAAATTATTTAATTAGATTTCGCGACGACGACGGATACCTGCTAAACCGAATAATGCAGAAACAGCACCGAGTAAACCAACTACGGCTACTGAGCTATTTGCTTCATCAGTTTGTGGTAATGTCGTTGAAGATGCAGCCTTTGTAGCTGCTTTGCCAGCAGATACGGATGAAGAAACCACTCCGCCTTTAACGCTAGCAACAGGAGCAGCAACACCACTCTTGCTTCCACCATTAACACCAGCAGCAACGCCTGACTTGCTTCCGTTAACGCCTGTAGCACCAGGGCCAGCAACGCCAGTCTTGTTACCGTCAACGTTACCAGAACCATTACCGTTGCCATTAACATTAGAGCCTTTATTAGCATCAGCCTTAGCAACTCATGTTACCTCCGCTATACTGCTAAATAAATTAATTATATCAGTTATGTATCCATAATAAACCCATTTTCTAATTTATTTACCTGATATCGTAATTTCAACTAATAATGTCCGTCACCGAATCTTTTTAGTTCTTCGTTTTAACGTTTAATAAAAAAAGCGTAATGACCACATTTACTGAGTGATCATCACGCTCTATTATCATTTAGCAATTAATTCAAATGAGCTTCTCTAGAACTCAAGAAATCATTTAAGGCTTGCTCTAAATCAATCTGGTTTTCGTTTGCCAAGCTGCTTAGCCACCAAATGCTTTCTGCAATTTTATAATTCAAGGTCGGCTCGTCACTAGAATCAGGCCAACTTCCTTGTTTATCCATAACTAATCTACCAACTAAGCCAGCATCCGTTAAAAAAGCCAAGGCATCCTGTTCTGTAGACCATGGTTTGCCATCTTGTTTACTTTCCAATTTATGATAAGCTGTGCGGATTTTTCCTGAACGATCAGACAATTCCTTAATATCCATAATGATTTCTCCTCGTATTTTAAAAAATACAAGGATCACAAAAATGTGTAATCCTTGCATCCCTATCTAATTCTTATTTCTGCGCATCTTCAATCACTACGGTTTTAATTGTGATATCTTCATTGGGTTTATCTTGATAGTCGCGCGCGGCGTTGCTGATCTTTTCAACAACATCTAATCCGCTGATTGTTTGGCCAAAGACCGTATGATGATGATCCAACCATGGTGTGCCGCCTTGCTTATAAGCTTCAATAATCTCACTCGGATAGCCAGCTTGTTTCATATCGGCTAACATGTCGGCTTGCACGTTTTCATTAGAGACAATGAAGAATTGGCTGCCATTCGTGTTTGGACCCGCATTTGCCATGGACAAGGCGCCCTTTAAGTTAAACACCTCGTTAGAAAATTCGTCTTCGAATTCTTTACCGAAACTACTTTGACCACCAGCACCGGTACCAGTAGGATCGCCGCCTTGAATCATAAAATCAGGAATAACTCGATGAAAAATAATCCCGTCGTAGTAGCCCTGGTTAGCAAGTGCAACAAAGTTTTCTACCGCCTTTGGGGCTTGAGCAGGGAAAAGTTGAATCTTAATGTCCCCGAGGTTTGTTTGAATCGTTGCTTTAGGACCAGCAACATTTTCTAAATCAAGTTGTGGATATGTCATGTTGAATCTCCTTTTAAGTTTAGTGATTAATTTTAATTTTGTTTAACGAACAACCTATTTTCGCAGCTAAGCTAACCGCTGTCAAATTTAACTAATTCATGACTATTTTTTGGGCTTGTTGGTTTTATTGGGATTGTTGAGCTTGTCAGGCTTTTTATTTTGATCTGTTTGTCTTTCATACGGCTGCCTTGAAAAAGGCTGTCTTGAAAAGCCCGCTCCCATTGTTGACTGGTCAAAACCACCGTCTTTAAAGAGGTCGCGCATTTCTTTTGCCATATCCTCCTGCCAGTTCGGATTGGTCTGTCTTTGCTTCATATATTTATGGCTAATCTGACGCTGTTTTTTCCGATATTCTCGTAAATCTGTGTTTGAAAAATTTAAATATTTGTTCTGATCTGCCTGTGGCAAACTGGGAACTTCTTTTAAGTCCGTTTGATCATCTCTATTGAAGATGAAGGAAATTACAGGCAGGGCTAAATAACACCAAACAGCCCAAGTTGGTTTGAAATAAGCCAGAATCAAAACAACCACATTGATTATCCCAAGAAAATTACTGTGATTTTGATAAACTTTCCTGAAAATTCTCTGCACATCACTTTTTTCACTATACTCTTGGTGAACGACTTCAAAACTGACCAGCATGGATAATCCGCTCACAATAAACGTTAAAATTCCGTAAGCCATGACCGTATGTCGATTCGTATCCACTGTAATCAGTTTGGTAAAAATGGGAATCAGCGATAAAAACGCTAGAAACACGAACTCAGAGACGAACACCTTATTGTTGATTGTCTTTGCATCACTATATAAAACCGAGTGTTGATACCAAATGTTGGCAATATAACAAAAGCTAATGAAGAAGATCCCAATTGCTTTTCCAAACTGCAAGTATTCACTTAGCGAGTCATGTTGTGGCATTGGTAACTCCAATACCATAATGGTGATAATGATCGCAATCACCGCATCACTGAACGCATCTAGTCGTTCCTTTAGTTTTTCCATCATAATTATTCCTTCTATATAATCATTTATTCATTGGTTCCGACATCCTGAACTGCCAACTGATTTTCAACATACTCGCGATACAGCGGTAAAGTATCAATTAACTCTTGATGAGTCCCATGACCACTAACCTCTCCATGTTGAATAAAGTAGATTTGATCCGCATCCACAATCGTACTCAATCGATGGGCAATCACAAGTGTTGTCCGGTTAGCCATTAATTTTTCAAGCGCTTTTTGAACCATCATTTCTGATTCGGAATCCAAACTAGCGGTGGCCTCATCAAGCATCAAAATCTTGGGATCCCGCAAAAACGCGCGGGCAATGGCGATTCGTTGGCGTTGACCTCCGGAAAGCTTAGTCCCCCGTTCACCAACTTGTGTATCTAATCCGTGCTCCATTTGGGTCACAAAACCTTTAGCATAGGCCAAATCAAGCATCCGCCAAAGTTGATCATCAGAATATTCACCTTGTAAACCATACGTCAGGTTGTAGCGAATTGTTCCGCTCATCACCGCCGCATCTTGACTAACTAACCCAATTTGGTTACGCCATTCAGTCAAATTAATATCTTTAATCTCGGTATCACCAATCTTTATTTTACCGCTAGTAGGTTCATAAAAACGTTCTAGCAAACTAAAAATTGTTGTTTTTCCACCCCCGGAAGGCCCGGCAAACGCAATTACGGTATCAGGTTTCGCTGAAAATGAAATATCTTTTAAAACATCTTTTTTATCACTATACGAAAAATTAACGTGTTCAACAGACAGAGTCTTTCCCTGAGCGCTGGCTGGTTTCCCTGGTTTTTGCACCTCTTCCGTCACTTGAAGCAGCTCATGAATACGGGCCGTCGAGCCACTAGCCTTGGCCATGTTAGTGAAGAACTGACTCAAAATTGCAAACGGACCAATCATCTGCGTGAGGTACAGTAAGAAAGAAATGATGGTACCAAACGACATTGTGCCAGCTGTCACCCGACTAACACCATAAACTAGCGTACACACAATTAAAGCCATCATGGCCATTTGTGTGATGGGCTGGGTCACAGAATCATAAACGACTTCTCTAAGGCCAATTTTATATAGTTTATTGATTTTCTTATATCCAGAAGACCGCTCCGCATTTTCAGCGGTAGAAGCTTTCACCAATTCTACAGCCCCTAGGGTTTCACTGACCCCACCATTAAATTCAGCCAACGCATCTTGTCTTGCGAGCGCAATTTTATGCGATCGTGAAATAACAGGCATAATACACAAAATAACCAATGGTACGCCCACAAACATGATTAACGTCATTTTCCAATCCATTATAACCATAAACACTAAGGCCCCAACTAACTGCAAAATGGAAGTAATCATGTTTGGTAAAGAATTGGCAATTAAATCTTTCACTTGCGAGGTATCATTGACCAATCTGGAAGTAATTTCACCAGATTTAGTTTCATCAAAATAGCCAACTGGTAAGGATAAAATCTTATTCCATAAAAACCGGCGTAATTTGCGAACTACATCTTCGCCAAAGAATCCTAACACGGCTCCTGAAACGGCGCTAATGACCGCTCCCAAAATACACAACACAATGATAATTATCACTAGTTTGGTATTAATCGAATGATGCAATTGATTAACCAGTTTTTGGGCAATTTTGGGCACGATCAATTGCGAGCCTGTGGCAATGATGCCTAAAAGCACACCAACAATTAATTGCCAGAAATGCGGTTTAATTTGTTTAACCAGACTTGCGAAATCTTTAAAATTAAATTTTGTTTGTTGCGTTTTTGCAGACTTATCTGTATTTTGCATCGCTTTATCTCCATTATGTCGCGTTGATTTAGTTTAAAAGTGGCGGTTACCCCAGTTTTTGGGATTAAACCCTTCTGGTGATTTGAAAAATTCCGTCCAGTTTTGGCGATTATCCCACTTTGATGAATTATCATTCAAATTCTTCAATAACTTTTGTAATAACACAACAAACTGTTGCTGTTCTTCATCAGATAAATTTTCAAAAAAAGAATCAGATAATTCATTTTTTAGCTTTCGGGAGTTAGCTAATGATTCACGTCCCTCATCAGTTAGCGAAATAAACGTTACTCGTTTGTCCTTAGGTGAAGCAGCTTTCTTAACCAAGCCACTTTCTTCCAGCTTACTAACAAGCACACTTGCCGAGCTAGGACGAATATCTAATTCTTCCACAATTTGGGAATTCGTTAAGGGCTCTTTGGCCAATAGCAATCGTAAAACTCGTAATTGTCCACGCTGATTAGCCTGCGGGGTATTGTCTTCCTGGCTACTACGCACAGCAGCTGCGACGAAAAATCTTTCTTGAAATAAATTGCCAAACAGACTAAGCAATTCTTGCGACATTTCTTGCATACTTGTTCCTCTTTTTTTAGTTAGTTTAAAATTTCTTTAACAGACGAAATCCATTGTACTTACTTAGTTAGAGCACGTCAACACCAAACTAACTACGCATAGTCACTTCATTTGCAAAATTATGGTCACCCTCTTACTATTTAGGAAAAGAATCCTAATCTCAAGAAGGTGGTTTTCATTGCTAAACTTTTTAAACAATTCAACGATTTCCCTTAATGGAAGAAAGTCACACCATCATTCTGCAAAAAACGCAATCTCATTTCACGATTACCTACCTATTAATGGCATTCAACAATGGGTCAGTATCGACGGCCAGCAAAAAACTAATCCCATCCTGTTTATTATTCACGGAGGACCAGCGTCTACCTATTCAATGTTTACAAAAGCCACTCAACTTTTCTCCACCCACTTTACTGTGGTGCATTGGGATCAGCGCGGTGCTGGAAAAACTTACTTGAAACAACCAGTTGTACCTAAAAATTTGCAAACACTCGTTGATGACGGGCTCGCCCTTACCAAACAACTAAAGCATGCGTTTCCTAAGGCACCGATTGTGTTGCTCGGGAGTTCAATTGGGAGCATTATTGCCAATCTGATGTTGCAACAAGGTGAAAATCTTTATGCCGCCTATATCGCGACTGAACAAATGACCAGCCGTTCCCACCAAGTTGCGTTTAACCACCTTTTATCTGAATCCAAAGATCATCTTCTTAAAAAATCGTGGTTAAATAAGCTCCCTTATGATGCTGGTACCTGGTCCGCTAAACAAATTGCCCAATTCAATGTTTTCTCAGCTCTGCAGCAAACTGATGTGCCGAACATGGTAACCGATCTATTTATTAAAAATTTGCTGCACACCTATGGACTGAATGTACGAGATTGGTCTGCATTTTGTCGTGGCCTTTTGGCAAGCCGGCAGGCCATTCAACCGGAGTTAGACAGTTTTGACTATCGCCGCCTTTTATCAAAAACTGACGTCCCATTTTTTGTTTTCCAAGGTAGCCATGACCCAATCACGCCAGCAGCGGCTACGCGAACCTATTTCAATCAGGTTCAGGCCCCAGATAAACAAATGATCATTGTTCCCAACAGCGGTCATCTTTGTTTTTTTGCCAATCCGCAATTTTTCTTGGATAAGCTTGTTAACGTTGTTTTACCTGTTCTTGATTAAAAATTGAAAACGAAGAGTTTCACCTTTAGTCCTCAAAAAAACTGCTCTTAATAACGTTTCTACGTTATTAAAAGCAGTTTCTTTTATTGTTTAGTTGTGACTCCAGCAATCTTGGAAACTTTTACATCCTTATCTAGTAATCCCGCGGAATAAAAAGTATCGGCGATTTTTTGTTGTTGTTTCACAATCTTGGTTGTCATGGATCCCATTGAATAAGAGCGGCGATCAACCATCTTAGTCACAACCGCTTTAGACAGATTTAGGGATTTCATCATCATCGTAATTAGTTTTGTCTTGTGCGTATTAGCCCAATTCATATCTTCAGACATATACTCAGTTAAGTACCCCGACGCATCGGTATTATTCTTGGCAAAGCTTGCCATCGCCACAATAAAGTCGCGATTATAGCTAATTCCACCTTCTCCAGTGGTTAATAACTTGGCATTTTGTTGCACCTGCGCTTGTGAGGTGTACGGATCCCAGGTTGCCCAGGCATCGACCTTTCCTTTTGAAAAGGCCACATTCGCCGCTGATTGGTCCATATTGACCCAGGTAATGTCACTCGCCGACATCCCCGCTTTTTTCAAGGCTGATAAGAGTAAATATTGCGAACTAGTTCCTTTAGTGTAAGCAACGCGTTTTCCTTTCAGTTCTTTCACTGATTTAATATTTGAAGTAGCCGGAATCAAAATTCCCGTTCCTTTTTCCTTAGAGGCTCCAGCAGCAATGTACGTTAGTTTTACGCCTGAAGTTTGAGCAGTGATGGGCGGTGTATCACCTAAACGCGCATAATTGATACTGCCACTCTTTAAAGCTGTCATCAAAGCCGAACCATCTTGAAATTCTTTAAAAACAACTTGATAACCCTTGGCCTTCATTTTCTTTACTAAAACGCCTCGAGTTCTAGAAATATCGGCCGGATCGCCTTTTTGATACCCAACCACAATTTTTTTTCAAACTAGTATCACTACCGCTTACCTGTTGATGCCCGTAGTAAGCCACACCAATCCCAATTAGGACTACAAACAGTAAAATAAATCTTTTCCACTTCTTCTTCATTGATTTCCTCCAACCATGGTTGCCAGCAACTCATCTCGAAGTTTTGGCCGAACAACTTTACCGGTTGTGTTCCGCGGAAATTTGTCTACAAAAAGGATTTTAGTTGGCCGTTCAAATTTGGCTAATTTATGTTCGGTATAATTTAAGACCTCTTCTTTTACTAACCGTTTGCTACTTTTGGGCTCCTTCAAAACAATAACCGCGGTAACTTCTTCACCATACAAGTCATCTGGCAAGCCAATCACAGCCACTTGTTCAACAAATGGTAATTCATTTAAAACATTTTCAACCTTCGCCGGTGCCACCTTTTCACCACCACGACTAATCATTTCTTTTCGACGGCCCTTTACAAATAAATACCCGTCTTCATCAAGATAGCCTAAATCACCAGTTAAAAACCAACCATTAGTGAAGGAATCTGCATGAGGTTCTAAATAGTCTGCGATGACATGATCACCACGAACGGCAATTTCACCGACCACATTAGCTTCATCCGTCAATTTACCGTCCGCCACCAGTTTTAGTTCAGTAGCAAATGGTTTCCCCGCCGACCCAATTTTAGGCGCTTCAATTGGATTGATCGTACATTGGCTCGCCGTTTCTGTCATCCCATAGCCTTCCAATATTTGCGTATTAAATTGCTTCTCAAAATCCGTCAACTTTTTTAAAGGGAGCGCAAAAGATGAACTCCGTAAAAAACGTAGATGAATTTGACTTTTGTATTCTTGATACTGAGCAATCGCATTTTCGTTCAAAAGCAAGATTGAAATAATTGTTGGCACAACTGATACCCAAGTGACCCTACCAATTGCCACTTGCTGCCAAAAATGACTGGCACTAAATTTCTTGGCAATCACCACTTTACCGCCGGACAACCGCATCTGAAACAAGGTCATCACTTGCGCATTAACATGAAACATTGGCATTAGAATCAAGGCAGTATCATTAGCAGTCATCTGATGACTATCACGATCGTGAATGGCGCCATTATAGAGTAATTCTTGGGTAAGTCCGACACTCTTAGGTTTACCCGTTGTTCCTGAAGTATGCAAAATCATGGCTAAATCAGTTTCCTTTATCGGCACTTGAATTGCCTGATTTCGTACTTGCAGTAACTGATCGTTTACCAAGAATGTAATTTCCTCGATCGTATTTAAAGCAATATACTCTTTTTTTATTTCCAAGTCCTGACTTAAATCACTCACAAACTTATTTTGGACAAAAATCGCTGAATATTGATTTGTGGCAATTTGCCTTCTTAGTTCATCTCCAGGGGTCGTATCGGCAATCGGCATGGCAATGGCTCCCAATTCCCAGATAGTTTGCATCAAAGCTGGATAAAAAATCGAATTTTCTAGGGCAATCAACACCCGATCGCCATTACCAATCTTGTTTTCAATCAATCGTTGTTTCAAACGTGCGACGTCTTCTTCCACTTGACCACGGGTCACCCAGTCACCAGTTTCTGCGTCTTGAAAAATCGGTTTAATCTGATCTTGCATCAACTCACTTTTAAGTGCTGAAATTAATTTTGTCATCCGATCGCTTCCTTTTCTTATTTTGTTTCGTTTAAGTTAATTACCTTTTCAGATTGCCGCTTGACTTTGCTAACAGTTTTAGAAACTGGTTTGCGACACCAATTCGGTCGTCCTATTAAAAATCCAAACGGTGGTACTTTGTAACAAAAATACGCAATTAGAAATGAGCACCCAACTACAAAAATGTAACCGAGGGGCAAAGCCAATAACATTGCCCAAGTTGGAATAAATGAAAGTTTTGCCAACCAATTATCTAAAATTAAAATTGGAATTGTTTGTGATAAGTAGATTCCGAAAGATACCTTAGATCCTGTGGCAACAAATTTTTCGATCAAAGGATTCAATCCGTGCGTACGTTTATAGGCGTAACGTTTCCCTAGATAGAAAACAAATGCCACCATTACCAGCGCGTAAATCATGATGTAAGGCTGGTGCACAATTTGAATGCTTGAATAAGGTAATTTCAAAAGGTAAGTATTGCCATAATACAAGCCGACGGTCCCCAACGCTAAGATCCCAGCACTAATTCCGATAGCTTTGGCATGCGTCATAATAAAACTTGTAACTTTTTGATAATGAATTGCCGCATAGGCTCCGGCCATGAAATAAACTTGGTACACAAGAATATTCATCCCGTATGACCGAAAGATGTACCACCAGGAATCCGTATTAACATGGGGCAACCAATATTTGATGGCAATTAGCAACATCAATTGCGCCAAAATACTAACTAGCATCATAAACTCGTGATTCTTGGGAAATCGTTTAAACAGCGCTACGATCAACGGAAAGATAAGATACAATTGAAAAATCACAAATACATAGTATAAATAAAAATTACTCCCGTGGGTCACACCATAAACAAAATCTGACCAGAATTTCTGTCCATTTAGTGCCGTCCCGGTAATCAAGCTGGTCGCCACTAACAAAATTGCGTTCCATGCCAAGTAAGGAATTCCAGTACTCTTGTATCGCTTTTTCCAGAAGGTTCCCCAATGATGTTCCCGATTATAGTAGTTTAAAAATAAAACAAGTCCCGTCATGAACATAAAACCCATTCGGGTAAAATGCAGTGACAAGTGAGTTGCGTGTAAGAAATTTTTGCTTACACTGTCTGCCATTGCCATTGAAAATGCTGTCGTTGTATGATTTAAAAGCACTCCAAAGATAAATATTACGCGCATCAGGTCAACCTCAAATAAGTAAGGCCTCCCGTGCCTCGTTTTCTTATTTTCAGCCATTAATTGTCTCCTCATCCATAATGTCATGTAATACTCTTTCAGCAGCTACAGCCACCTTAGTCGGATCGTCTTTACTAACACCGGCTTCTTCGTAACGATTAGTTCCATTTCGAATGACCACCACCCGATCAGCCATGCGCACCGCCTCATTTACGTCATGGGTAACTAAAACAGTTGTCAATTTCTGTTCCTGACAGATTTTTAAAATTAAATCCTGCATTTGGCGTCGGGTCAAAGCATCCAAAGCGCCTAAAGGTTCGTCTAACAAAAGAAGTTGTGGATGAGCCATTAATGCTCGGGCTAAGGCGACCCGTTGCTTTTGTCCACCAGACAGTTGCCTAGGATATTGACTAGCCAACGTTTCTAGACCAACTAGTTCTAACATTTTAGCAGCTTCTGTTTGTTGCTCTTTTTGATTACTTTGAAAAGATACATTTTCTAAAACAGTCATCCAAGGTAACAGGCGATCATTTTGAAACATGACTCGGATCACAGGGTTGTCATTGGCAAATTTAATCTCCCCAGCACTAGGCTGTTCTAACCCAGCAATTAAACGAAGTAACGTACTTTTTCCACCACCACTCATTCCTACTAAAGCGAGGAACTCCTGATCAGCAATCGTTAAATCAATATCATGTAAAATTTGTTTAGAACCATAGCTTTTTTGAACATCAGTAATTTCAACAAACTGTTTAGTCATTCATTTCTCTTCCTTTAGCATTGCGCCAATCCAGCATGTAGCTTTCCAAACCTTTGGCAATCAAATCTGATAGTTTTCCTAACAAAGCATAAATAAAAATGCATAATAGGATCGTTTTCATATCCATAAACTCTTCGGCGTTAGTTGACATGTATCCAATTCCTGAATCCGATGCAATCGTTTCAGCCACAATTAAAGTTGTCCACATAACACCAAGTGCATATCGAACACCCATTAAAATGGTGGGCATTGCACCAGGCAAGATGATTTTTTTGAGTAATTGGAAGCGAGATAATCCATACGATTTTCCCATCTCAATTAGTTCAGGATCAACTGATCGAATGCCATGCAATGTATTAATATAAATCGGGAACATAACTCCGATAGCAACTAATGAGATTTTTGCTGACTCACCAATGCCAATCACAATAATCACCAACGGAATCAAGGACAGATGCGGAATATTTCGTAACATTTGAACCGTCGTGTCCGTTAAACTTCGAGAAATTTTTGACACACCATTAATAAATCCTAAGAGAAATCCTGCTGTACCACCAATTGCAAAGCCCACTATGGCTCGATACAAACTAATGCTGATATTTTTTTGTAGTTCTCCCGTTTGGCTAAGCGCAATGCCATCTTGAATGACGGCAACAGGAGATGGCAAGGTATCACTTGATAGCCAACCTATCGAACTAGCTAATTGCCAAATTCCAATTAAACCAACAGGAATCAACCATGGCAAAAATTGTTGCCAAGGAAATTTTCTTTTCTTTTTCTCTATTAGTAATGGTTGCGTTTTTGAAATACTTTCCATGTGCACATCAGCTTCTTTCTTTTTTGTGTTCTTATGCAATGAATTAAGCTTACTGACTATTTATGCATTTTTTGGGGTGATAAAAGTTGTCATTTTGTGAAACTTTTATCACCAATAATCAAGCAAATCTTAAGATTCATAGACAAAAAAAGAAGCAAATCATGCTTTGCAACAGGGTTTCTGGCCTTATTTCAAAGTAAAGATTTGCTTCACAATCTGTTCAAACACATAAAATGAAAATTAAATTTTTTGAATATATTAACTAATTCGCGATATTAACTAATTACATTTATTTAAAACTATCTAATCGTTTTACATTATCTTGATTATTCTTCTGTCCAGCGTTTTGCCAGCTCATGATCTTCTAGCGATCTTTGTTGCCGTTTAAGAAAATCGGCCGCAATTTGTTTTTCTTCGTCAGTCTCTGGAACAACTTCTGGTAAACGATAATCCTTTTTCAACACAATATAGGTAAAAAATGCATAAGCAATCAGCTCATGGCTTGAATTGTAGGCTCTGCCAAACACTTCAGCGACCCGCTCATCGGTTCCGGAAACGGTCGACACAATCGTAATCGTATCGCCTAGTTTCCCAGGTCGCAGAAATCTAACCTTATCCACACTGCCAGTTACGGCATTTTCATTCGTTAACTTCCGGATTGCATTGGCAAAGTTCAGATCCATTTCTGCAACCGTCTTGCCACCAAATAAAATTCCTAAATAGTTTAAGTCTTTTTTAGTTACCAAAAATTTATTTTCATACCGTGTTTCACTAGTTTTCATCAAGTTTACCACCTTGTTTAAGTCTGAATCTCATTGTAAAGCAATGGATAGTAGCTTGTCCAACACACTTATTGGCAAAATAAAAAGATTGATTCAAGCAGGATTTTTAGTCATGACTAAAAATCGAACTCGTTTCAATCCTTTAAAATACTAGTCTTTAAATCGGTTAATTAAATCAACAAAGGTGTCCATCGCGCTTTGCAAAAACTTAATTGTGCCTTCATTTGTAATCTTCAAGTTATCATCAAGAATATTTGTGACATTTCCTAAATAAACCTCTGGTTGTTGAACAACTGGCATATTCAAGAATACTAATGATTGCCGCAAGTGATGGTTCGCACCAAAGCCACTGATGGCACCAGGGGAAACACTCAAAATAATAGCTGGTTTTTTATCCCAAACACTGGCACCATAAGGTCGTGAGCCAACATCGATGGCGTTTTTCAAAACACCGGGAACGGAACGGTTGTACTCTGGTGTTGCAAAAATCACAGCATCAACCGTCTGCATTTCTTCACGGAATTTCTTCCAGCTTTCGGGTACACGGTTTTCATCATCAAAATCTTGGTTATAAAGATCAAGATCCCCAATATTAATTTGTTTTACGACATAATCCTTTGGTAACAATGCCGCCGTTTGCTCGGCAACTGCTCTGGTGTATGACCCTTTTCTTAAACTTCCAACAATTAATCCAACTGTAGTTGACATATATAAATACCTCACTTTTCATTTACTATTAGTAAGTATACAATCATCAGATTTAAAACGCCACTATTTATACTCTGCCTATTTCAAAAAATGCCTTCATTTAAAAAAACTAGCTTTTGTTAGTCCTTTCCTTTGCACAATTATAACGGTCGTGCTAGCTTTAAGGTAAATTTCTTATCTATAAAATAAATCATTTAAGGAGCTGGTATCTATGTTCGATGTTTTATTTATTGGTAGTGGTCAAGGAGCCTGGAACGGCGCCATTCCTATGAGTCAGGCCGGTTTAAAAGTTGCCGTAATTGAAGAAGGCTTGTTTGGCGGAGTTTGTACCAATCGTGGTTGTAATGCAAAAATCGCATTGGATAAGCCCGTTGAGTTGGTTCAGACCATTGAACAGTTACAAGGACGCGGATTTGACAGTGTTCCGAAGATTAACTGGCCAGATTTAATGGCCCATAAACATGAAGTGATTGGCAAACTAGCCGAAAGTAATAAACAAAAATTAATTGATGGTGGCGTAAAAGTCATTGTGGGCCACGGCACCTTAGTGGATGCCAATACGGTTCAAGTTGGCGAGTCGACCTACCAATCCAAAAAGATTGTGTTAGTTTTAGGCCAGCATTCCCACCGGTTGGATATCCCTGGCAAAGAATATTTACATGACAGCACCGATTTCTTGTCGATTCCTCAGATGCCAAACCGGCTCACTATTATTGGCGCTGGTTACGTCGGAATGGAATTTGCTTCGATTGCCAACGCAGTGGGAGCTTCGGTAAACGTCATCTTAAACAGTCATACACCGTTGCGCAGTTTCTACCAGCCGTATGTCCAGCGTCTTGTGAAAAGTCTTAGAGCGCGCGGCGTTAAGTTCTTTTATGACCAAGAAATTACTAAGGTGGTCAAAACAGAAACCGGTTTGCGTTTACAAGGACCTGATCAGTTCGAACTAACCAGTGATTACATTGTGGATGCAAGCGGTCGAATTCCAAGCTTGACAAATAGTGGTTTGGAAAAATTAGGCATTGCTACAAATAAAAATGGTATTGAAGTCGATGATCACTTACAAACCAACATTCCCGGAATTTATGCAACGGGTGATGTGGTAGACAAAACGCAACCGAAAATCACCCCAACAGCCATTTTTGAATCCCAGTATTTAGCGCAATTATTTACTGGTAAAAGCACTGCTGCCATTAGCTATCCCACCATTGCAACCACGGTCTTCTCTACGCCCCGAATTTCACAAGCTGGTGTTAATCCTGATGTGGCGGCTAAATCGCCTGATAAGTACACCATCGAACATTTTGAGTACGCCGATGATTGGTTCAAACAAGTACAAAATGAAATTGACGGTGGGCTGACCTTAGTGTTTGATCAAGAACACATTCTGGTGGGTGCCGTTGAATATAGTAATGAAGCGGTTGATGCAATTAATGGCTTGTTAGATATTATTGAATTGCGGCTGACTCATGAACAGGTCCAACGATTCATTTACACATTTCCAAGTATTCAGCATAGTTATTTCCGGAAAATTTAATTTGAAACTAAAATGCGTCACAAGCCTAAATCTAGCTTGTGACGCATTTTTATTCTATAGATCTACAGGTTTAAAGTACAAAGTCTCACCTAATTACCTGGTACAAAGGGATTAACAACAATGCTATTAGTTTAGATGACGTCTTCCAGCAAATTCGGACCGGAACGTAGTGCGACTTCTTGCGGCTATCCTTGCCACAAGAACTCGCACCCCGTTCCAGGCCAATTAAGCCGGAGAACGGCAATTAATCTGATTTTGGTAGAGTAAACTGCTTTATAACAGTAACTGAAATCATTTTTGTACTTTCAACCTTTAGCTATAGATCTAACTCCAAAACTGCATTAAATACTTCTTGCGGTAAATCACTAGTATTTTTAGCAGATTTACGTTTGTTAACTCCCTGACGGTGAAGCAATGCCTGTTTCTTAGCAGCGCCCTTTTTCCCACCAGAAGTGGCACCTTTTCTTAGCGGTGGAATGTCAACTCTGGCAACGGCCTTACCTTCCACCACCGCCTGCACAGGGGTAGGATAAAGGCGTCGTGGTACCGCAACCTTTAATTTCTTAACCAATTCCTGAGTTAGTTTATCAGCGTCCTGACGGTGAACTACAAAAGATAAAGCATCAACGGTCGCATAGTTAATATCAACTTCAACTTTGACCAGATCAGCAACCTCATAGTCGAGCGCCGTCGTATCCAAAGTGGCATACCCGTGTGACACGGATTTTAACTGATTGAAAAACTCATAAGCCACTTCCGAAGTCGGCATTTTATACGTTAAGACAATCAAATCTGCCTGATTATCCATGTCTAATAACGTACTTTTGTGCTTTTCCGCCAGTTTCATAACTTCGCTCAATAAGTCATTCGGCGTGGTGATCTCCGCCTTAACAAATGGTTCTTCGACATAGGAAATTTTTGAGAATTCTGGAAAATTAATTGGATTGTTCACAATCATCGGTTCTGTTTTCCCGTTTAAATACACATGATAGGTAACGTTTGGTGCAGTCGTGAGAACCTCCAAACCATATTCATCCTGCAAACGTTCACGAATAATCTGCAAATGCAGCATCCCTAGAAAGCCACAGCGAAATCCAGCCCCAAGTGCTTCCGAGTTTTCAAGTGTGTAGTGAAACGAAGAATCATTTAAAGATAACTTTTCAATTGCTAATTTCAATTCATTATAATTATTGTCTTTCGGATAGAAACCGGCAAATACCATCGATTTAGCCGGTTCATAGCCAGCCAGTGGTTGTTTAGTTGTATTGGTAACCGAAGTCATGGTATCTCCAACTCGGACTAATTGTGGATCTTTCAAACCCGTGACCACGTAACCAACATCCCCCGCGTTTAACTCATCAATAGGTGTCATATTTGGCGCAAAGTAGCCCAGTGAATTAGCAGAAACCTTTGTTTGTTTGGCCATTAATAACAAGTCGTCATCTGCTTTTATCGAGCCATCAATCAACCGGACATACGCGATAATCCCCTTAAAAGCATCATACATATAGTCGAATACCAGCGCTTTTAGCGGTGCATGCTTGTCTCCGGTTGGTGCCGGGATCGTGGTTCGAATGGCCTCTAAAACTTCGTGAACGCCCATCCCCGTCTTAGCAGAGATTTTCAGCATGTCTAAATTTTCAAAACTGGAATCCAATTTTTGAATTTGAGCTTCCGTTCTTGGCACATCTGCAGCGTCACTATCAACCTTGTTAATCACTGGAATAATCACTAAATGATTCTGTTTGGCAAGTCGTAAATTGGCTACCGTTTGCGCCTGGACACCCTGAGTGGCATCAACCAACAGAACGGCACCATCACTCGCTGCTAAGCTTTTGGAAACTTCATAAGAAAAATCCACATGTCCGGGGGTATCAATAAAGTTATATTCATACGTTTGCCCATCATCAGCTTCATAATGATTCCGCACTGTTCTCGATTTGACGGTAATTCCATGAGCCTGTTCAACTTCCATGTCATCCAATAACTGGGCCTTTGTGTCCCGCTCACTAACGGTATGGGTTTGTTCCATGATGCGATCGGCCAAGGTCGACTTACCGTGATCAATATGGGCAATGATTGAGAAGTTCCGAATGTTTGCTTGCTTCATTTTTTATTTATCTACTTTCTTTTTTAATTGCTGATCGGTATAAACTGATTTGTCGTCTGCTTAATTATTTACATTTTACTAGCTTGTTTTTCTTCTTTAACATACTGTCTCGCTTGATTAATCGTTTCAACGGCCTCCGGAGATTGATAGATATTTAATTTGTAATCAATTTCCTTTAAATTTTCGGTTAATTGTTGCTGCTTGGCCAAAACTTTCGCTCGTTGCGCCGAAAGTAATTTGATCCTTTTCCCAATTGTCGCCGATCCGGCCATCACGTAATCCACATACTGACGAATATCACTAATTTTCATATCCGTATTTTTAAGGCAACAAATCGTATGAATGATGCTCAGATCGGATTCCGTAAACGTTCGATAACCCGCCTCGTTTCGCATCACAAAGGGCAACAAGCCTTGTTTATCATAAAAACGGAGTGTGTAAATCGACAAGCCTGTCTTTTGGGCAACCTCTTTAATCGTATAAGTCATATTTTATCTCTTTTCGTAAATTAAGTCTTGCCCTAGAGTTATGTCGAGGGTTTATGGTTATCATCATAAACAATAACTAACAAACATTCAACTACATGGAGGTAATTATGAAAAAAACTGTTTTAGTAACTGGTGGTAATGGCTTTTTGAGCATGCAACTGATTTTGGAGCTTTTAAAACAAGGATACACGGTCCGAACTACTTTACGATTGCTTCAAAAAAAATCTGGTGTCTTGGCGACCCTCAAGGCCAATCATGCAGTCAATCTTGGAAACTTAAATTTCGTCGTCGCTGATTTAACCAGTGATACTGGTTGGCAAGATGCCATGCAGGGAATGACCTACGTTTTAAGTGTCGCTGCACCCATGTTTTCAACCGATAAAGCTCATATAAATGATGCCAAGGATGGTATTTTACGCATTCTTAAACAGGCCCAATTAGCTCAGGTAAAACGCGTGGTGATGACCGCCAATTTTGGCGCCATCGGTTTTAGTAATAAGGATAAACATTCGGTAACGACCGAAACAGACTGGACTAATTTTGATGAAAAAGGTTTCTCTTTATATGAAAAATCAAAAGCAATCGCCGAAAAAGCTGCCTGGCAATTTATGGATAAATCATCCAGCAATTTAGAATTTACCACTATTAATCCAGTGGCAATTCTTGGGACCTCCCTCAACGAACATGTTTCTGGGAGCTTTGGGTTAATCAAAAGTTTGATTGACGGCTCGCTCAAAATGATTCCTAATATTCCCTTAAACGTGGTCGATGTGCGTGACGTCGTTGATTTACACATTCGGGCCATGACAAATCCAAAGGCGAATGGCGAGCGTTTCATTGCCAGTGAGGATGGTCAAATTTCACTGCCAGAAATTGCTGCCTTAATCAGGAAAGCTCGTCCTCAGCTTAGTGATCAAATTCCGACAAAAATTATGCCAAACTGGATAATGCGAGTTGGTGCTCCGTTTAGTAAGCAAGCTCAAGAAGGTAAGTTACTCTTGGATATCAACCGCAACGTTAGCAATCAAAAGGCTAAACAGGTGTTGGGATGGCAACCGCTGAGTAACAATGAAGAAACTGTTCTGGGTGCCGTTGATTCTTTGGTTAAATATGATCTGCTGAAAAAATAAGCATAAGGAGTCAATCTACTGCACACGTAGATTGACTTTTTTGTTTTATTTTTTTGGATTAATCCTTATGTTGATCAAAGAATCCCGAAGCTAATGAAATTAAAAATTGATCAACTATTTATGCGTATTTAAAATTAGAGAAATTAATAAGCAGTTTTTTATAAGTATGATGTGTATAGATTGAAAATACACAAGTATGTATTATATAATTTAAGGAGTGCTTTAGATTGCCCATAAAAACTAGAAAATTTGAGAATATCTTACGCAAAAATGGCTTTGAAGCTATTCGTCAAACAGGTTCTCATCGAACTTATTACAACCCTGATACGCACAAGCAACTGGTCGTTCCAATTCATGCCCGAGAAATACCAAAAGGACTCTTGAATAAAATGATGAAACAGGCCGGTCTAAAATAAAAATTTGTCGGTTTAGTCCACAGCCAACCACTAGAAAGGAACTATTATGAAAAAAGCCAACATCGTGACATATCCAGCATTAATCACACCAGATGAACACAACACTTATGATATTGAATTCGTGGATATTCCAGAAGCCTTGTCATTTGGAAATTCGATTAACGATGCCGTCATTCATGGTCAAGAAGCACTTGGCCTAGCTTTATACAGTCGCAAGCCATTACCTGCGGCAACTGCCATTGAGAATATTAACAAAGAAGATAACCAGATGATTGTCATTGTCTCCGTTGATTTGAACATTATTAAATCACAGGTTAAAGAACCAACTATCCATAAAAATGTAACTGTACCCGCAGATCTAGCAGAGCAAGCCCAACAACAGGGCATTAATTTTTCGGCAACTTTGTCAGATGCACTTAGAGAAAAACTTGATATTTAACTTCAATATTTAGAAAGGATCGATATTTATGTCTGTTAAAAATAGAGAATATATTTATCCAGTAATTATTACACCAGAATCATCCGAACCACATACATTTACAGTTGAAATTCCGGATATTGATGGCATGACAGAAGGAAACAGTGTGAGCGACGCATTAGATATGGCGGTTGATTATGTTGGCGCGTACAGTCTAGATAATGAATTACCACCATCGAATACTAATTTACCCAAACAACATGGAAATCAAATTATTTCGCTCATTCAAGTTCACCCTGATGAATATCGGCGGAAACATGACAACAAAGTTATCAAAAAAACATTATCCATTCCAAACTATCTAAACGAACTAGGGAAAGAACAAAACATCAATTTTTCAGAAGTCCTCACTGAATCACTCAAAGAAAGACTTAAAATCTAAATAACTGTTTTGTTTCCTTCAACTTTCAGATAATCCAACAGTAAAATGCATTTCAAACTATCAAAACAGTTTGAAATGCATTTTTGATTTAATCCTAATTCAGTTCTTTACTTTCTTTGCAAATGCAATTCCGCCAATTGGTCATAATGGTTTACTCCTATCAATTTCAACCGTGTAGCGTAGTCCCCGTCAGGAAAAAGACGAATCCCTCTCCCTAATAAAACAGGGGCAATTTGAATCCACCACTCATCAATCAAATCTTCGGCCACCAAATCGGTAACAATCTGACCACCACCCACGATCCAAATATTACCGCCAGGCTGTTTCAGTAGTTGTTGAACCAAATTTACAGGTGCAACGGATTTATAAATGGCATCCTCTTCTTTCCCCTGTCGAGTTCTTGAAAGAACATAATTAGTTTTATCCGGAAAAAGTGGCTCATCATGCATTGCCTTTTTCGTTACTTCATAAGTCTTCCGTCCCATAATCGTGGTATCAACTTGGTTTAAAAATTGATCGGTATTAGCTTTGTCGCCATCAGCAGTATCAAACAACCATTGCAAATCATGTTGTGGGGTTGCTAAATAACCATCTAAAGATATGGCACCATAAAATTGAACTTTTCGCATTAACGCATTACTCCTTTTTTACTAATTCCATGTTTCCAATTTTAAAAGATCTCATAGTCACTTTCATCTTTATTGTTTAAAATTTTATGAACGAAAAGATTACTTACATTTTCCTGATGAACAAATCTTTTTATTTAGCACGTGCTAAATACGTGTTAATATAATATTATGCAAGTATGTTTTAAAAAGTAGAAACCACTAGATAATATTTGGAAACAAGCAGGTCTCAAATAAGGCCAGAGTTATATTGAAGGGAGTAATGTTTATTATGAAATATCTGTATTTTGCCGTACTCAGCGCTACTGAAGACAAAACCAAAATGGAAGTCTCTTTTCCTGACTTAAGACCCCACGCAGCAACATTTGGTAACGATTTACCTGACGCTTTGCATATGGCACATGATGCTCTGGAAGGATATTTACTCACTGCAGAGGATTTTAAAGAAAAATTACCTACCCCGACTTCCTATGAAAATTTATCTATTAGCAAAGGGGAGTTACTGGTTCCTATTGAAGTAGATACAACACTGGCTCGTGAACGTGAACAAAACCAAATAGTAAAAAAGACATTGACGATTCCCAAATACCTAAATGACTTAGGAAATGCAAATAAAATCAATTTTTCAGCTACATTAACTAATGCATTAAAAGAAAAACTTGATGTTTAAAATTTAAATTCACTCATCAATAGACATTCGAGCTGGAATTGCTTGTGCAAAACTATTAGTCCATAAAAAAATCGCTCATTCGTTTTGAATGGGTGATTTTATGTTTCCTAAACCATTTAGTTTTTAACCTGCAAATTGATTTTCCACATATTCATGATAGATTGGTAATTTATCAATCAATTCATGATGCGTCCCATGACCACTCACTTTACCATCTTCAATAAAGTAAATTTGGTTGGCATTTACAATTGTGCTCAAACGATGGGCACTGACCAAGGTGGTCCGATTGTGCATCAATTTTTCCAATGCTTTTTGAACCATCTTTTCTGATTCTGAATCCAAACTTGCAGTTGCTTCATCAAGAATTAAAATCTTCGGATCACGGAGAAATGCGCGTGCAATGGCAATTCTTTGCCGTTGACCACCAGATAATTTCACACCTCGTTCGCCAACCGTTGTATCAAGTCCATCATCCATTTTTTCGACAAATTCCTTTGCATAAGCCATTTCCAGCACATGCCAAAGCTGTTCATCAGAATACTCTTTCTTCAAACCATAGGTCAAGTTGTAACGAATTGTGCCACTCATTACAGCGGCTTCTTGCCCAACAATACCAATCTGTTGACGCCAATTCGTTAAGTTCAAGTCTTCAATGTTGGTATTGCCAATCGTAATTTTACCACTAGTTGGTTTGTAGTAACGTTCTAACAAACTAAAGATAGTTGTTTTCCCACCGCCGGAAGGGCCAGCAAATGCGATCACTGTATTTGGCTTTGCAGTAAAGGAAACATCCTGCAAAATTGGTTTGCCATCTTCATACGAAAAGTCAACATGTTTAACTGCCAAGGTTTGTCCTTGCGCAACAACTGTTTTCCCTTGATCCTGAACTTCTTCATCGACAGAAAGGAGTTCTTGAATCCGAGCGGTTGAGCCACTCGCTTTTGCCATTGCTGTGAAGAACTGACCCAGCATAGTGAATGGCCCAATCATTTGAACAAGATACATCAAAAATGAAATCAATGTTCCAAAGGTCATTGACCCATTAGCTACTCGACTTGCGCCATAAATTAACATCCCGATCATCATCCCCATCATGACCATCTGCATAACGGGTCCGGCAACAGAATCATAAACTGCTTCTTTAAGGCCAATTTGATAAAGTTTGTTAATGTCTTCATGACCAGATTTGCGTTCCGCATCCTCGGCAGTAGAAGATTTCACTAACCGGATTTCACCTAATGTTTCGCTGGCTTCACCATTAAATTTTGCCAAGGCGTCTTGACGCGTATGCGCAATTTTACGTGATAATGAAGTGATGGGGATAATACATAAGGTAACTAATGGCACACTGATAAACATCAACAAGGTCATTTTCCAATCCATCGACAACATAAATGCCAGTGCTCCAACCAACTGAAGAATTGAAGTTACCATTGAAGGCATTGAATTGGCAAGTAAATCTTTCACTTGCGAAGTATCGTTAACCAGTCGCGAAGTGATTTCACCAGATTTAGTATCATCAAAATAACTAACTGGTAACCGCAAAATTTTATCCCAAAGGAATTTACGCAACTTACTGACCACATCTTCACCAAAAAATCCCAATGCAGATCCTGATGCTGCATTAACTATGGCGCCAACAACAAATAGCCCAATAACCAAAACCACAAGCTTAACATCGACAGTATGACCCAACTGGTTGACCAACTTTTGAGCAACCTTGGGCACAATTAAGTTGGCACCAGTGGCAATTAACCCTAACAACAGCCCCACAGTAAGCAACCAAAAATGAGGCTTTACTTTTCCGATTAACCGAGCAAAATCTTTAAAACTAAATTTTTGTTGCTTAAATTGTGGAGCCTGTTGCCCACTTTGTACTTCTTGTCTATTTTGCATGTTTCTTTATCTCCAATTATTTATAATTATGTTATTTACGAAAATTGAAACCGTTGGGAACCCCACCGAAATTTGGAGAATTAAATCTCCCATCAGCAGAATTGCCTTTCCAACCTCGTGGTCCATCCCATTTTGGTGATTTTTTTTCTAAATCTGCATTGAGTTTCGTTAGGATTTCAGTAAGTTGCTTTTGTTCCTCATCGGATAAAGCATCGAACATTGAATCCGATAAATCATCGTTAAACTGACGGGCTTTGGTGATTGCCTGACGTCCTTGTTCAGTCAAAGAGATGAATGTGACCCGTTTATCATCAGGGGACTCCGTTTTTTTAACTAAACCGTTATCCTCAAGTTTTCCAACCAAAACACTGGCGGAGCTTGGCCGAATATCTAACTCTTCAACAATTTGTGAATTCGTCAATGAGTCTTTATCAAATAACAAACGGAGGACACGTTGCTGGCCACGCTCATTACCACGCACATCATTTTCACTTTGCGTGCTTTTGATTGCTGCAAAAACAAATGCTTTCTGTTGAAATAACTTGCCGAATTGATTCATAGGTTCTTTAATATCATTTGTCATAATTGAATTCCTCTTTTTTTCTTTTTTTAGTTAGTTAGTTTCTAAATACTTTAACTAACAAAAATGATTATAAAACGTTAGTTAGTTAAAGTCAACGTAAAACTAACTATTTTTTAAATAAAAAAAAGAGTTTCTAAAATTGAACCAAAAGTTCAACCTTAAAAACTCGCTTACTGTTTATTTTTTTATTTAATAACCTTAGCTACTGCCTCATTGACACTAGCCTTTTGTGCTTCAATCAAGTCGACGCGACCTTCAATCACTTTGGTATCCATTGTGATTTCCCGTGTTAGGCCTGGTGTATTCAGCTTAGGTTCAAAGAATGCTTTGAACTCTGCCAGTCGTTCTGGGGTTCGGAAAATTCCTGCGATTACGGTGATATATGTGGTAAATTCCATATCACCACCAACCGTATCTTCTAACCATTGCCAATCATTACGAATCCAGTCCCAAGCTGCTTGTTGGCCCTTTTCGTTAGCCAACACACCGCGGAACCAAGCCCGTAAATCTTGTGGTTTAATCGTATCTGTGTCTTCAAATTTCTCGATCAACCGGGCAATTAGATCAGCATCCGGCGTACTCGTCAATGCGGAGCAAATGTCTTCTTTGTAATTGCCATCAGCTGTTTGATGATGAGCAGCAAATAATTTATCAAATAGTGCGGTACTACCGAAATTTTTAACTTCATTTCTTAAAATAAATACCCGTGTATCAGCTGGTAAAGTCTCTAATTTGTCCGCATTAGCTGTGAAGATCTTATGAGCTGCTGCAATTGCATCAGCATTTTTTGCGTACAAAGCTGCACTCAAGACATATGGCCGCGTCAATTGATCATCATTTGATTCCCCTGCTTTTGGCGTCCATCCCAAACGAGCAACTTGCGCTTTACTTAACTGGTTATATAAAGTTTGTAATTGCGCTTCTTCATCAGAATTTGGTGTGACAAATTTCTTCAGATTATTGGCGACAACATATAAAGCTGCATTGACAACGTTTGAAGTGCTATCCGCAAAGTCCTTCAACAATGGCACAACTTCAGCATAAGAGATTTGGCGACCCTCCGCCAACAAGCGCAAGTCCTGTAAAACTTGTAATTGGGAAATAGAGTCCAATGACTTCACATTATCCAAAATGTCTTTTAATAATTCACGATCATATTTAACGATGAAATGTGAGTCATTGCCCACATTCAAACGGAACGGTTTGCCATTAGCTTTCCGTAATTTAGCATAGTCACCCAGCGTGATGCTCCTTTCAGACATAATAGTTGGGGCAACGTCGTAATTACTATTCAAAGGAATCTGCCATTGACGGCCAACTTCTTTACCTTTACCACTAAAGAATTGTTTTTGTGACAAAGTAAGTTTGCCATCAACTACTGCCGCAGTTACCACTGGATATCCAGGTTGTTCCAACCATGAATTCATGATTGCGCCAATATCGAGATCGGAAGCAGTTCCTAAAGCAGCCCATAAATCTGCACCGGTAGCATTGCCATACTTATGGGTAGCAAAGTACTTCTTTAAACCAGCCCGTAAGGCGTCATCGCCAAGTAACGCGCGGACCATGACTAACATCCGTGAACCCTTAGCATAAACGATAGCACCATCGAACAACGAGTCAATTTCTGCTGGATTTTCCACCTGCACATGAACAGACTGCACACCATCAATAGCATCCCGTTGTAAGGCTGATGGCGCTTCTGAAGTTTGGAACATTTCCCAAATATGCCAGTCAGGTTCAAGCGCATCAATGGCCACATATTCCATCATATTGGCAAAACTTTCGTTTAACCAGAGATCATCCCACCACTTCATTGTGACAAGATCACCGAACCACTGGTGAGCCAACTCATGTGCAATTACGGTTGCCACAAGTTGTTTGGTTTCAAGAGCCGTGTTGTCAGGATCGAGGACTAAGTATGCTTCACGATAAGTGACAAGCCCCCAGTTTTCCATTGCACCAGCCGAGAAATCTGGTAAGGCCAGCTGCCATGAATGTGGCAATGGATACGGTGTTTGGTAAAAGTCTTCATAGAATTCAATTGAACGTTTAGCAATGTCCAGAGGAAAATCGAGTTCGTTAGCCTTATGGGCCTTCGTTGCAAACACACCAACTTTTACACCACTCTTCGTCGTTGTCTGCTTACTTTGGAGATCACCAAATGCAAAGGCAACCAAATAAGTAGACATCCGCACGGTCGTATCAAAGTAATGCACGCCATCTTCAGTGCGCACTTCTGGCATATTACTGATAATTGTTTCCCCAGGTTGTTCATCAAACTTAATTGATAAAGCAAATGTCGCCTTTGCTTCCGGCTCATCCACACAAGGGAATGCTTGCCGAGCAAAGTTCGTTTCAAACTGAGTCCCAATAATTTGTTTTTTGACACCACCGACTTCGTAATATGAAGGATAAATTCCCATCATACTGTCAGTGAGTTTTGCCGTATAAGTAATTGCAATTGTAGTTTCGCCAGTTTTTGGTAAATCAATTTGAATCGCATCAGTATCGTTATCAGTGGTAAATGGCACGTCATTCCCATCAGCTTGCACAGAAGCCACGACCAATCCGTTTTGGTGAATGGCAATTTCTTGGGCCTTCGCCTCACCGGTAATGGTTGTTTGGCCGTTAAAACGTTTTGTTTCGCGATTGATATCTAAGTAGACATCATAGTGACTTGGTTGAAATTTCTCATAGAAACGTTTGAATTCTGTCATGAAATTCTCCTTATTTTTTTAGAATACTGCCATTATACGACTTTTAGAGGGAAAAGCCTATATTGGAATCCTCTAGATAAATGTCCTAATCACTTGTTTTGCAAACGAGCAACCAAGAAATCATGGAAACTTATTCGATCTGCTTCACTTAAATGCCCAAAAGAATTCCCTACCATCTTTGTAGGAAATTCCAAAGGTTGTGAGTTTGTGTCAATCCAGGACGGCTTTTTAAGCCCTGTTTGTTGCCAGTCTGTTATTTTAAAGTAATTTTGTCTAATTTGCTGAGATTTATTTTTAAATTGAGAAGTAATTTTAAACGCTAATACAAAATCATCCTTAATTTTGACAATTAAAATTGGTCGGCGTTTCCCCTGGTCAATATTAATATAACGAACAAATGCAGTTGCAACATCATTAATCTTCACGCAACCATTCCTCAACTTCCTTAGCATTTGTCGTCTTCTTGTGTAGCATTGCATCAGACATTTCGCCAATTTCATGATCAATTTGTTGCATATAATCTCCCTTTAACCTTTGATATTCAGCATAATCTTGGGCACTTATCACAAATAAATCCTGATTGGGTCCTTCACCTTTGTTAGGTAAAGTTACCCGAATCGGAGAATTATTGTTGGCCACCTGTTTCAATAACTTTGATTGTTGTTTCCGAAAATTTGATGGTGTGTACGTTGGTGTCAACTTATTTTTCGTATCCATGATTTCATCTCCTAGTATTTGTACATTATTATACCTAAATTTTGTACATAATACCAACAAACCAATTTAACCAATTAATTTTAAATACGCATAAAATCTAAATTTACATGATTAAATAGACTTAACTTGCATAAAACCAGTTAATAAAAGCCCTCAAAACCGAATCTTATCGAATTTGAGGACTTTTTTGAATTATCTTATAAGCGTGCATAGACATCGCGGGCTATCATCAATTCTTCGTTGGTAGGAACAACCATCGTCTTTACCCTTGCATCCGAAGCACTGATATCACGTTCTTTGTCGCCAGACTCATTTTTAGCTTGATCAATTGTCGCTCCCACATAGCTGAAAGAAGCCATAATTTGAGCTCGCATTTCAAAGCTATTCTCTCCGACACCGCCGGTAAAAATCAATGCATCAACCCCATTCATCAAAGCAATATAACTACCCACAAATTTAATCACTCGATTGGCATACATATCAAGCGCCAACTGAGCTCTTGGTTGAGTTGTTGCTAATTTTTTTAATTCTCGTTGGTCATCAGAAAGACCTGAAACACCCAATAATCCAGATTTATTATTTAAAATATTTAACATCTCATCTGAATCTTTCAGTTTTAATTTTTGGGCAAGATACAACACCAGTGACGCATCAATTTGGCCGCTACGCGTATTCATCATCACGCCATCAAGCGGTGTGAATCCCATTGATGTATCCAGCGACTTTCCATGACTAACCGCAGTGATACTCGAGCCTGCCCCTAAATGCATGACAATTAATCGTAAATCTTTTAGGGGTCGCTTCAAAAATTTGGCTGTCCGTTTAGACACATAGCGGACACTGGTTCCATGGGCGCCGTACTTACGAGCCCCATATTTTTTGTAATAGTCATAAGGAATGCCATACAAATAGTTTTCTGCAGACATAGTTTGATGAAATGCAGAATCAAAAACGGCCACCAGGGTCGTCCACGGCATCAATTGCCTAAAAAGTTCAATCCCACCCACTTCACGATGATTATGGAGGGGCGCGAAAACGCCCAAATCATCAATCTGCTGCAAAACATCTTTCGTAATCACTACAGATTCTTTGTACACTTCGCCACCGGCAACCACACGATGGCCAATTCCCACAATTTCATGCAGATGCTCAACCAATTTTAGTCTTTTCAATTCATCCATTAACACCATAATGGCATCTTTAAGACTTAATTCTTTGTCAAAACTCTTATTTCGTTGTTGATCTCCAAATTTAACCGTAATTTCAGCCTTAGAGTTATCAAAAAAATCAACTAATCCTGACGCAATCTGCTTTTCATCAGGCATTTCAAATAAACGCCATTTTAAAGTAGAGCTACCCAAATTTACCGACAAAATTTTGGCCATGTTTCCACCCCTCGTGTTAATTATTTACTTTGTATATTAAGCTAATTACAAAGAATAATCACGAAGGAGGCTCACTAAATTTTAGGTTAACAGCATTCTAAAATTTACTTAAAAAATTATTTCAATAAGTTAATCCAGTATCGTTTTAATTGATAGCCAGTTGCCTTCTCAACCAAAGTATTTTCATAAACACCGCCAGCAGATTCAATAATTTTTTGACTCGCTACATTCCAGTCTTCAGCAGTAATCAACACCTTCTCAATCTGTCGTTGCCGAAATAAGTTTAAAGCTTGCTGCATCATTTCATTGGCAATCCCTTGTTTGCGGTAATCAGGTGCCACACCATAACCAATATTGCCACCAAAATTCAACAAATAATCATTTAATTCCCAGCGACAAGAAATACCACCTTTAATAATATTATCTTCAATATAAAAATACTTGGTAGCAGGAACTCTTGGTGGCTCTGGATGACTACTGTTTATTCCGAGTTGCGTTATAAATTCTACAAAACTAGTTTTTAAAGGTTGCGAAACCGATACCTGGGTCGGTTCATTTTGCCAGGCAACAAGCCACTTTTGATAAATTTCTTCATCCTCAAGGGTTAACTCCCTTATCTTAGGCATTTTGGATACCTTCTTTCAGGCTAATCGTTTAGATCGATTAACTTATGAATATCTTTAGCATTCTTTAATTTTGCGCGGTACTGATCGTGAGTCGTTGGATCCACAAAATTAGTTCCCGGCGTAAAGTGAATTGTTTCCGTACCAGCTTCCACAGAGGTTTTGTAATACCACTTTTTGAATCTTAAGAAATCTAATTGATCCTGCATTTCTTGGACTTTTCCTTCTAAAACACTCTCTTCTTTGTCTAACGTTCTTGCAAAGTTCCATCACCTTGTAAACACAGATTAATAAATTTACTAATGTCTTTGATCGGAACGCCACTTTTTTCAAACAATTAATAACTTTTAGAAAATTAAAATCATTATCTTTAAATTTACGTCGTCCAGCAGCATCGCGATCAACGAAAGGTAACAATCCTTTTTTATCATAATACCGTAGCGTTGAGGTATTGGTCCCCATTTTTTCTGCAACTTCACCAATTGAATAATTCATTTTATTATCTCCATTTGTTGTTTGACTTAAACCCGGGTTCAAGTCGTATGATAACAAAGAATCAAGTAAATATAAATATGAGGAGGAAATAATTCATGAAAAGATTAACCGGAAAAGTCGCCATTATTACGGGTGCTAGTTCTGGATTCGGCCGTGGAACCGCTCTTGCCTTTGCAGCTGAAGGTTGTAACTTGGTTCTCACTGCCCGTAGAAAGCAAAGATTGCGAGAAGTAGTTACCCAATGTGAAAAATTAGGAGTCGAAGCAATATATTTTGCGGACGATGCTCAAGAAGAAAACACCGCCCTTGAAACAGTCAAATTGGCTATTAAGACCTTTGGAAAAATCGATATTTTGATCAATAATGCAGGGATTGGTCGAACACTTTCCCTAACTGACACATCGATGTCTGATTATGATTTGATCATGAATACAAATGTGCGCAGCGCTTTTGCGTTTACAAAGGCTGCTGTTCCAAATATGCTTGAAAGACACGACGGACAAATTATTTTAGTTTCGTCAGTAACAGGAATTGTTGGCCATGCAAACGAAACAGCTTATACAGCCAGCAAATTTGCTTTACGTGGATTGGGTCAAGCTCTAGACAAAGAATTGCTTGATCAAGGCATTCGCACCTGTGTTTTCTGTCCACATGCAGGAGCAACTGAATTTGAAGTTGGCCATGGACGAACCACGGAAGGCGTTGCAGCATCGGGCTTCTTAACACCAAAAGATGTTGGTCAGGCTCTTTTAAGTGTCTGTGTACAGCCTAAGAATTCTCGTATCGTTGAATTACGATTGGCTTCCAATAACGTTAAGTACTAACCTAAAAAATAAGACTCAAAAAGAAGTTTCTAACATTTCTTTTTGAGTCTTATTTTTTAGATTATTGGGAAAGTTTCCTATTATGAATAGGAATTCCAACTACAAAGATTTAATTTTACGAGCAGGAACACCCCCGACCAAAGCATTATCGGCAACGTCTTTGGTTACAACTGCCCCGGCAGCGATCACCACATTATTACCAATCGTGACCCCGGGCATAATCGAGACTTTGCCACCGATCCAAACATCATTGCCAATTGTAACTGGGGATGCTTGGGCCAAATACTTTCTTCGCCCTTCTGCAGTCATCGGATGATTTACCGTATAAATATCAACGTTCGGCCCAATCATGACATGACTCCCAATGTTGACCGGTGCGATGTCTAAAATCGTTAAATTATAATTACTTAAAAAATCTTCGCCAACATGAATGTTCTTTCCATAATCACAATTAAATGTTGCTTGAACTGAAACTCGTTCACCAGTGGAACCAAATATTTCTTTGATTTTTTGCGTTTGAGCTGTCGGATCAGTCGCAGAAATTTCATTAAACTCCTGACACAATTTAGCAGCTCGTGCTTTTCGCTTCGCAACCTCTTCATCTAAAAAGTAATATTCTTCACCAGCTGTTAATTTTTCTAACTCAGTCATTCTTATCACCTCAAGGTTCAGATTACCACTTAAACTAGGGTTCAAGTCCAGAGTTTAGTGCTAGCTTTTTGATTCGTTGCTCAATTTCATCACGGACATCCCTAAAAACCTGCAAAACTTCAGCTTCTGTCCCGTGTGCTTGGGCTGGATCTGGTAACGGCCAATGTAACTTTTTTACGGTAGCAGGGGTTACCGGACAGCGATCACGGGCATCACCACACAGTGTTACCACCAAATCACTACTATTCAGATAATTTGAATCAATTAACTTTGACTTATTTTTAGAAATATCAATCCCTTTTTCTGCCATCACTTTGACAGCTTTCGCATTTAACCCATGGGATTCAATCCCCGCACTAGCTACTCGCCATTGATCACCAAGAATTTTTTTGGCAAAGCCTTCCGACATTTGGCTTCGACAGGAATTACCTGTACAAAAAAAATAAATTTGCTTCATATTTAAAACCCTCCATAGATGTTTACCATAAGAATCACAATTCTTCTACCTGCAGCAACTTCCTACCCAGTCCAAACCAGTATACAAATATTTCAGTTAATCGCAAAACAAAAATTGGTAAAAATACCAACAAAATCTTTACCTTTTCCAGTATAGTTAGTACACTAACTATATGTAAAGGAGTTTACTTATATGAACAATACTGGATACTTACTAATGAATATTTCAAAAAAGTTAAAATATAATTTGAATAGCGCATTAGCTGACTTGGATATTACTGCTCAACAATGGTCAATTATTCAACAGTTACACCATTTTAATGACGCAAAACTTCAAGTAACTGCTAACCAATTAGCCACCATTCTTGATATGGATAAACCGACAATATCCGCGATCATCAAGCGTCTTACCATTAAAAAAATTATTTACAAAAAAAAAAATAATCAAGACAGTCGTGCGTTTGATCTATCTCTAAGCCAAAAAGGTACTGAAATATACACAAAAGCCGTTATCATTAGTGACAAAGTTTTAACCCAATTTATGAAACAACTTACACAAGCTGAAAAACACGATTTAAATCAGATCCTACAGAAACTTAATCGAGAGAAATAAACATAATGGAAAAAATATTAGTCCTTGGTGGAACCGGAAATATCGGCTTTCCACTAATCAAAGAACTTTCAAAAAATAACAACGTTGAAATTATTGCCGGCGTTCATCACCCGGAAACCGAAACAAGCCAATTTGAAAATATGCAAAATGTTACGGCGGTTAAGTTTGATTTCTTGGATTCAACCACATTTGCCAATGCATTAGCAGCCGTTGATCGTGTCTTTTTTGTGCGCCCACCACAACTATCAAAACCCAAGGAGGACATGTTTCCATTCTTAGATCAGGTTAAAGCACATAAAGTTAAGCAACTCGTTTTTGTATCGTTAATTGGGGTTGAAAAAAATCCAATGACTCCTCATCACAAAATTGAGAAACGCATTCTTGAATTGAAAATTCCACACACATTTATTCGGCCAAGCTTTTTCATGCAGAATTTAAATACAACCCATTTAGCCGATATCCGTGATCATCATACATTATACATTCCAGCCGGTCATTCGAAGACTAGTTTTATCGACACACGAGATATTGCAGCGGTCGGAGCTAAATGTTTGTTATCTGATAAATATCTTAATCAGGATCTTGAAATCACCGGAGACAAGGCCTTGTCATATGATGAAATAGCTGTCATTATGTCAAAAATTCTCAAAACAACTATTACATATAGTAAACCTAGCTTATTAGCATTCCGGAAAACCATGTTAGCTCGAGGGGTAAAAAAAGACTATGTTAACGTCATGGTGATGCTTTATCTAATCACTCAGCTTGGTAATACCAACAAAACAACTTCGACCATTGAAAAAGTTCTGGGCCGAAAAGCTACCTCCTTTGAACAGTATGTTAAGGATTATCAAGATGTATTCTTAAAAATTAATCATTAAGCTACTCTAAGACCTCCAGATGCATCAAAAGAAACCAATTCAAATGTGTATTACTGCACATTTGAGTTGGTTTCTTTTTTAAACTACTTTATTTTTTTATTTGGTCCAGGGATTTCATTTACTAATCCTCTTCTGACTTAGATTCATCGCCATACTTAAAGTCCTGCAATTGCATAGCAACCGCTTTGTTTGGATAAGCATTCAAGGTAAACCAAGCCCCAGCACCTCCGGCTGTCATCATCACCGGAATTTGGCAACCATCATAATAATGATAACGCACATATTCATACGTACCATCGCCAGCTGTCTGATGTGCGCCCCGAACATCAAGCCACTTAATATTTTGAATTTTGAGATACGTAAGCTTAACGTCGCTAATCTTTGATTCTGGTTGACTATCAACTTTTTTATCAGAGGTATCATAATAATACCAAGTTCCTTGATACGCGTTTGGCCAACGTTGTGGGGAAACCTTCACAGAACTGCTAACATCCGTATTTAATGAAGCATCCGTCAATACTGCTGGCCTTGTTCCTGTAACAATTCCAGCAAATCCGGCTTGAAGATCTCCATTTTGAGTATCTTGAACTTCTAAAGTATTGCCATTAGTTGTTTGCGTCATCAAAACAACTGGTCGTTTATTGTGAATACAGAATAAATAACTGGTTGGAAAATTAGTTCCCGGTTTACCACCCGTTGCCACTGCGACAATTTGAAATTCATTTCCATTTTCTCCATTTGTAGACCAGGTTAGATTAATTTTGCGACTTCCCCATTTAACCTTGCCATCTAATTGACCATTCTTAATTACATCAGGAAATACATACCCTAAATGATTGGGTTTCTCACCATTATATGTTCCCTTATAGGTTTGGCCCATTTCTGATTGCCATGTCTGCATAAATTTGGCAAGCTTTTGTTCCTTAGTCTTATTCCAAATTGTTGTAGATACCGGTTTAGATTGTGCAACAACTTTTTTCTCACTGCTACTACTTTCACTGACCTGTGAACTCACTTTATTAGTCTTTTTCGTTACCACCGATGACCGAGACTCCTTGGAACTCGGCTTGCGTGAGTGGCTAGCTGCATTCGTTGAACAGCCACCCAATAGCAAAACGCCAATTAACATACTCCACCATATTTTTTTCATACCTTTTTGAATGAACCTGTTTTTCATTCTGCCAAATTCATTCATCCTCCTATTCTTTTGATGATTTCTTGCCTACTACTTTAATGATTCGAAACTCACGTGGTATAAAAATTATGTAATGAACTGATACCGTATAAATTATAGCATAAAAAAGCCCTTACATAGTAAGGACTCTAAGGCTTTATCTATTTGATTCAATCTTGTTGAACGTTTTTACCCCAGTGGCGAACCAGATAAATCAGAGTCGCTACAATTAAGACTGCCGCGCCCACAAATACCGAAATTCTGGTATCAGGGTTAACAAACATAAAGGCCACAATGACGGTTAACATCACCAGCGCAAAGTAATTTGAATATGGGTAAAATGGTAGTTTAAACGGATGCGTCATCATGATTTCAGAATTGTTTTTTCTAAATCGAAGTTCTGCCAAAAGAATCACGAACCAGGGCACCATTCCAGGCAAAACTGAGGAACTGAAAACAACCACAAACAGATTTGAAGTCGACTTACTGTAGATTGTGGCCACTGTATCAATAACAAACCCAATCAATATCCCGCCCGAAATGCCGAGAATGGCTATATTAGGCACAATTCGTTTCGATAACTTTCCAAAAAAACTTGGGGCATCCCCTTCATGCGCCAGTTTAAAAAGCATCCGACTAGATGAATAAATCCCAGAATTGGCTCCCGATAAAGCAGCCGTTAAGACAACAAAATTAATTACCGAGGCCGCCGAAGTGATTCCCACTTTGGCAAACGTAGAGACAAAAGGTGACCCCACTGAACTAAGCTGATTCCAAGGATAAATGGTCACAATCACGAAAATTGCCCCAACATAAAAAATTAAAATTCGCCATAACACGGATTTGACCGATTTCACAATGGCCTCTTGCGGGTTGGCAACTTCTCCCGCCGAAATTCCCAGCAATTCGATGCCTTGATAGGAACCCACAATGATTGACATGGAAAAGAAAAAGCCTTTAAATCCGCCCGTAAAAAAACCGCCATGGCTCCAAAGATTACTAAAACCAACGGGATGACCGCCGTTTCCAAAGCCAAAGAAAATGATCATAAAACCTAACAGAATCATCATAATGATTGTAATCACTTTGATCATCGCAAACCAAAACTCCAGCGACCCATATGCCTTGGCACTAGCCAGGTTGGCAAGAACCAGAAATAAGATTATGCATATTCCCGCTATAAACGGGTTAATTTTTGGCCACCAATACTTAAGATACTCAGTTGCAGCCACAACTTCTGACATTCCCACCACTATGTATTCAAAAACATTGGCCCACTTAGCGAGGTACCCCGCAATGGGATGGACATACTCAGTCGCATAATCGGCAAACGAACCCGTCCCAGGATTAACATAAACCATTTCACCAAGCGCTCGCATGACAATGTACAAAATCAAGCCTACAAACATGTAAGCTAAAAGAACTGATGGCCCGGTCCATTTAATTGTTGAGGCGGATCCCATAAACAGCCCAACACCGATCGCGCCTCCCAATGAGATCATTTCCATCTGGCCAGCCGTCATTGAACGCTGTAACTTTGGTGCTTGATTTGCTTTTTGTTTCATAATTTCCTCCAAAGTTAAAAAGTGGTTTTAGCCTATGTAAATTTAACTAATCCGCTTATTCAATAACGCTAATATTAATATAGTAAGATATAATCTAGTTTCAATCAAACTGAATTGGTCTTTTAAAATCAAAAAAAGCCCTTCAAAAAGAAGGACTTCTCATACACTCCAATTCTATTTTCAACATGCGGCCAACTTTTTATTTCTTTTCGTCAACCAATACAGTTCCTTGATCTGGATTATGATCACCCGCACCCACAATTTCGTGGGGAACGTACAACTCTTCCAAATAGTTAATATCATCTTGGGTAAGATGAATCGACAAGGCTTTAACTGCATCATCCAAATGGTTAGCCTTGGTAGAACCAACGATTGGCGCCGTAACCCCTTTTGCCCATTGCCAAGCTAAGGCAATTTGGCTCATCGAAACGCCGTACTTTTTTGCCAGTTCATCCACACGCTTAACAATTCCTAAATCTTCACTTTCAGCACGATCATATTTGCCCATCGCGACTCGGTCCGTTTGACTACGCAACGTGTTTACTTGCCATTCACGATGACTTAAGTGCCCAGCAGCTAACGGACTGTACGGCATAAGGGAAACACCCCATTGCTTACAAATTGGAATTAATTCTCGTTCATCTTCGCGATATAACAAATTATAGTGATTCTCCATTGTCTGAAATTGAGCCCAGCCATGATCTTTAGCAACTTGCTGCATGTTATGAAACTGATAACCATACATTGCCGAAGCACCAATTGCCCGTACTTTACCAGATTGAATTAAATCATTGAGTGCCGACATTGTTTCTTCAATTGGGGTGTCATAATCGAACCGATGAATAATATACAAATCTAAATAATCGGTTCCTAATCGCTTTAAAGAGCCCTCAACTTCACGATGAATGGCCTCATTAGAAAGCCGACCAGGATTGAAATAAACTTTCGAAGCCAAAACAACTTTGTCACGGGCCACTTGATTTTCTTTTAATGCCCTACCTAAATATTCTTCGCTCGTTCCTTTTGAATAAACATTAGCCGTATCAAAAAAATTGATTCCTAGGTTTAAGGCATGTTTGATAATCTTTTCACTGTCTGGATAGTCAAGACTCCAATCGTGCATGGTTCCAGGCTTGCCAAAACTCATCGCTCCGATACATATCTTGGAAACCTGAATATCCGTTTTTCCTAGTTTTGCGTACTGCATATCCGTATTCGCCATTCTAAATTCTCCAATCTAGTTTTTATCCAACTTAACCACTTTTAAATTCTGGTCAATCAATGCTAATAAAGCGTTTTCTTAGTTTCACAGTAGATTCTACTCCTTGAAGTACACTTCAAGTCAAGTAATCCACAATTATAAAAAAATTACCTCGAAAGTTTCACAGTAACTTTCGGGGTATAGGTATTTTTTTATAAAATTTTAAAAGCAGTAACTCACTTATAAATCAGCAATGAATTACCAAGGTAACTTTCCGTCTTCTTCAGTAAATGTGCCATTAAGATCATTTTTAGGATCACTCGCAAGTTCAACTGCGCGTTTGGCACCTTGCTCTACACCCTGAGCGCCATTAGCCTGGAACGCCTTTTTATTAATTAAATCAGTCGCTGTCATCCCAGGATTAATTGAATTTATCGTCACATTTGTATCCTTTAATTCTTTGCTGTACGCAATTGTCATAGAATTAACGGCTGTTTTTGAAGCTGGATAAGCAAACGCATCAAATTTGTATAACATCGAGGATGGATCCGAAGCCAGTGTGAGAGAACCCATGTCACTGGCCACGTTGATGATTTTACCAAACGGAGCCTTTTTTAATAAAGGCAGCGCAGCATTTGTCATTGCAACTGTCCCAAAAAAGTTAGTATCAAAAACTTTGTGTAAGGCGGCCGAAGTTGTTTCACTTGGCTTACTTTGAGGACCACCAAGCCCCGCATTATTAATTAAAATATTTAAATAACCGTATTTTTGATCAATCGTTTTGATTGCCAGATCAATACTTTCTTGTGAGGTGACATCACAATTAACCAAATCAGCATCAACACCCTGATCTTTTAAATCAGCGATTGCTTTTTTCCCTAATTTCATATCGTAGGCGCCAATAAAAATATGTTGCCCACGTTTGCCTAATTGCTTCGCATATTCAAATCCTAATCCACGTTCTGCACCTGTAATTAAAGTGATAATTTGTGTTTGACTACTCATAAACATTTGCCTCCAAATTTAATTTATTATTCAAAGTCCTTATTCCAACTTTATTTTAAGTGTCTGGCTATTCTTTGTTAATTTAATTGTGAAACATTTGTCTTTCCTATGTTACATAAGAATTTTAAATTAATTGTTCTTCATTTGAATCAAAAAAATGACCGCAAATTCTTTACAAGTTCACCAAAAAATTTGAGTCATTTATTAAGATTCAGGGAAAACGCCTTAATCATTGAATTTATCACCAAAAACTAATCGTAAAATTTGTGATCCTGTCACGTCTTCTCTCCGATAGCGTTTTTGAAAAATATTATTACCATTCCTCCGCGCCACTGCAAAAATCGATGCAATGTAGAGACTGGCATCGATTTTTGGTAGTACCCCAGTATCAATAGCCGTTTGAAATAACTGCACAACAGGATTTTTCGGATCATTTAACCCATCACCATCAAAATCTGGCAAAAACTTAATTTGCTCAATAATCCCCAAACTGTCTGGATTGGCCACGGCAAATTCAGTTAACACTTGGACATAATGAATTAATCGTGTTTTCACTGGCAATTCAGTATCGATGACACCTGCTTCAACAATCAATTTTTCTAATTTTTGTTGTTCACGATTAAACACGGCCATTAATAAAGCCTGTTTACTGGCAAAATATGTGTACAAAGAAGATTGCCCAATCCCAACCCTTTTTGCCACTTTTGTTGTGGACACTGCGGCCGCTCCTTCGTGAGTGATGATAGCCGCTGTTTCTGCTAATATTTGTTGTCGCTTATTTTCGTTTTTAATTTTCATATGTTTAGCATACACGAAAAAAATTGCGTGTTCAATCTTGACAACCGATAAATCTATCGGTTATAATCTTCTTTGTTATAAACGATAAATCTATCGGTAAAGGAGATCTTTCATTTTGAAAATTACACTTTTAGGTTCTGTCGGAAATATTAATCAGTACACAATTCCTGTCTTAGTCAATGCAGGGCATGCTGTCACCGTTATCACGCATTCTGAGAAGCGAACAGCTGCAATTAAAGCATTAGGCGCCATTCCGGCCGTTGGTTCAATGACTGATGAAGCATTTTTAACCTCACAATTCACTGACGCAGATGCTATTTATTTAATGCTGAGTGGTGGAGCTAACAACGACGCCTTGCAGGCTGCAAAGACCCAAGGACAAATATTTTACAATGCGGTCAAGACAGCCAACGTCAAGAATATTGTTGATCTCAGTAGTATCGGTGCCGATTCGACTTATGAAAAAGTTGGCGCCCTATCTTACTACCATTTTATTGAAGATGCTTTGAATCAATTAACAGATGTCAACATTGCCTTCCTTCGTCCAGTCGGTTTTTATTCTAATTTATACAGTAATATTGCAACAATTAGACAGGATCAGCAAATTGTTTCCACAGTTCCAATTAATATCAAACGTGTTTTTGCTGCTCCAAAGGATATTGCGACCAAAATAGTCGCTTTGTTACAAGCAACACCCAAAGGTCACACCATTAATTATGTTATCAGTGATGAAATTACCGGCCAACAGATGCTATCAACATTTCGGGATGTTCTCAATATGCCCCAGCTAAAATACGTTACAATCAGTGATGAACAATTACAAGCGGGAATGATCAAACAGGGCGTCCCAAAAAATGTTGCTGAAGCACTGACAATCATGAATCGTGCCCAACGAAATCCCGAAAAATTCTATACCGATTTGCGTGCCCACCAACCTGAATTCGGACAAGTTAAATTTACAGATTTTGCAAAAGAATTTGCGGATGTTTACAACGGTACGGCACAGGGAAAATCAAATACATTGGCAGATCATTAATAGTTGTTACACACATTGCTTGTCTTCCACAGACAATCGTTTAATCTTTCATGACTTAAAACCTTTTATAAAGGAATGAAAAAATTCGTTTTCACAACTTATTTGTAATATTCTCTCCAGATAAAATAGTATTTTTAGTAATTTTAAATTTAAATTCTTAACGTAAGGAACATAAAAGTTTAAAATAAACCTGTTACTATTTTTAAATGGAGGGAAAAATTGTGTTAGAAAAAACAGTTTATAAGAAATTATTGAGTCATGCGTTTGATTTTCCAGTGACCGTAAAGTATTGGGATGGCAAATCCGAAACTTATGGTGAAGGTACGCCTCAAGCTGAAATTGACATTAACAAAGAACTTTCAATGAAGGAAGTTGCTAAACATGCAACTTTAACTTTGGGTGAAGCTTATATGAATGGTGACATTGATATTAAAGGCTCAATCCAACAGGTTGTTGCTTCAGCCTACCGCCAATCTGGCAGTTTTATGCACGATAAGAGCTTTCTGAAGTTTATCCCCAAACAAGGACATTCAGAAAAAGAAAACACAAAAGATATTCAGAGCCATTATGATATCGGTAATGATTTCTATAAATTATGGCTAGACCCAACCCTAACCTATTCATGCGCCTACTTTGAACACGACGATGATACCTTAGAGCAAGCACAGTTAAACAAAATTAACCACATTTTGAAAAAGTTAAAACCAGAACGTGGTAAAACTTTACTTGATATTGGTTCTGGTTGGGGAACCCTCCTCTACATTGCGGCCGAAGATTATGGCCTTCATGCTACTGGTGTCACGCTTAGCGAGGAACAATATAAATATACGAAGGACCAAATCCAAAAACGCGGTCTGGAAGATTTAGTTGATGTTAAATTAGAAGACTACCGTGAAACCACCGGCCAGTTCGACTACATCACCAGTGTCGGGATGTTCGAACATGTTGGCAAAGATAACCTCCCTGGCTACTTTAAAAAAGTTAACGAGCTCTTAAAACCAGGTGCTCGTGCTCTGATTCATGGCATTACTGGCCAACATAATGGTGCCGGAGTTGATCCATGGTTAACCAAGTATATTTTCCCTGGCGGCTACATTCCCAGTGTTTCTAAAAATCTTGATTACATGATTGAAGCAAATCTTCAAATTGATGATTTGGAACCCCTTCGTCGTCATTATCAAAAGACCCTTGAAATTTGGGATCACAACTTTAACGGGGTCCGTGATCAGGTCCGTGATATGTTTGACGAACGTTTCTGCCGGATGTGGGACCTTTATCTCCAAGCTGCTGCTGCTTCATTTGAAGCTGGTAACATTGATGTGATGCAGTTCTTACTAACCAAAGCCCCAAGTGGTGAAGGTTTGCCAATGACCCGTGATTATATGTACACAGAAAAATAATTAGCTACAAAAAGAAGCAGAATAATTCTATTCTGCTTCTTTTTTCGTGGTTATCTTTTAGCTAACCTTGTTTACTAATTTCGATTAAATTTTATAGGTTTTAACACATATATCAAAAAGATTGCTAACATCAATAAAAAGCCACTTAATACTCCATCAATCCGGTCATTTCTTTCTGAAGTTTGTGGTAAAACACTAGATTTAGATACCGTCCGCGAATTATTAGTAACCACTGAACTCTGTGGTTGACTATTACTGCTGCTTACTGTTTTGATTGAATTTGCATTACTTGTATTTCGGTCATTTTCTTTAGTAGCCTGCACGTTCTTAGATTGTGCTTGCGTACCGGATATTTTACTAGTTTCCTTATATGCAGTTGTCCTTTTTGCACTAATTTCATAAGGTACAGAGGACATTTTGCTGGATCTTTGGCTGGAACTATTTTCACTTGAATTCATCGTTATATGTGGCCTGCTGGTTTCGAATGGTACAGATTGCGCTCCAGACGTTAAACTAGATTCCTCACTGGAATCAAGCTCGGCACTATTCCCATTAGCATTCGTACTAGCATTCGTACTAGCATTCGCAACCCCTACAGAACCACCTACTCCAATTAAACATACCAATGTGGCAAAGATTAAAGAATTTTTCTTGATTTTTCGCATAACAAACTCCCCCAAAATTTATTGGAATCAACACCAATTCAGATGGCAATTTCACCTACATGTTAACACTAATTCAATTAAGCATCCGTTCAATTTTAAATCAACTAGAGATTCATTGGATGCTCGAACTTGACATTATTCCAAAAAAGATATTTAATGGACAAGTCCACTAGTTTTGAAAACATAACTATTTAACTCAAAAAATTGGAGGAAAACTCATGGAACTATTTGAATTTAGTAAATACATTTCGTCAGTTTATCGACAATCTAAAAATGACTTCAAACAAAAAATTACCGAACTAGATGTCCGAGCCACTCAAAGCGATTTACTGATGTTTATTCATGATCATCCCGGCTTGACCCAACGTCAAATTGCCGGTGACATGACGCTTGATGCAAGCTTAGTAACTAAAGATATCAAATTACTAATCGATAAAGGTTGGGTACAAAGAAAAGTTGATGCCAACGACCGGCGAGCTCGCGTAATCACGTTGACTGAAACTGGCGCAGAATTGGCTCAACAATTACAAAAGACAATGGGCGATTGGTGGGCTGATTTATTTCAACGGAATCCAGAAATTGATAGTGACGTCTTAGGCCATCAATTGGTGTTAGTTCGGAAAGCATTGGAGGAAAAACAAAATGAATAAAGAATGGGGAATTACAGGAATCATAAAACATTTTGCCTGCTTAATATTTGGCATTGGCCTAATGTCTGCAAGTGTAGCATTATCTAAAATTGCGTTGTTGGGAACATCACCAATATCCAGTATTCCAAACGTGCTCAGTGAATTAACTTCACTGACAATTGGGCAATGGACAATCTTATTCATGATTATTTTAATCGGGCTGGAATGGGTCGCCTTACGAAAAGATTTTGGATGGCAAAACGTTATCCAGATAATTCCGTCCTTGTTTTTTGGAGTAATGATCGATTGGTTTGTAAAGTTTTTCAGTTTTATTAAACTACCAAACTACGGGGCTCAACTTATACTCACCCTCATCAGCATTTTATTGCTGGCCTTCGGTGTTTATTTCGAGGTTAATTCTCGCACACTAACAATGGCTGGTGAAGGAATCAGCGTTGCATTTGCACTTGCCAAGAAAACACCATTTACCCAGATGAAAGTTCGCGTTGATCTTACAATGGTAATTGTGGCACTTGTTCTCAGTCTTGTTTTTACTCACCAATTAATTGGTATCCGCGAAGGAACTGTGTTGTCAGCGCTTCTTGCGGGTCGAATTGTTGGTCTGATTGAGGCACATTTCCCTAAAATGACAGCCTGGGTACGCGGCACAGATGAACACCATAATCCGAAAACTGAACAAGCCTACCAAAACTAATCACTAGTAAGCAAAAAACGACCTGCAAGTTATTCTTGCGGGTCATTTTTTACATTCTACCTACTCAATGGAAATTCCTTATCCAAATTAAGCTAGACACACCATTGAACAGTATTATTAAATTTATTTGAGTCAATAACTCACATTCACAAATTCAAGTAACTTAATGATTAGTAGCCGCATTCGCAATTTTTGCGAAGCCATTTTGCAGATCCTGATTGCGTGAACTAGTAAAGTTATGAACATCACTATCAGTATCCTGTGAAACCAAAACATCCGGTTCATCATTATGAAAGACATACAGATAGGCAATCGTTTGTTCTTCACCATCTTTTTCATGGTCATAAACGGCCGCCGCCACAACTTGATATTTATCATCCGTATTCGCTTTTGACGTCCATTTTAGCGTGACTTCATTATTATCAACGGTCACTTCACTTTTGTAGCTACCATTTTTAATGTCCTCTGGGAAACTGACGCCATCATCATCCACGCTTTGGCCATCATAAGTTCCGATATAAGATTGGTTCATTGTATCTTGCCAGGAGGACATAAATGAAGACAAATCAGCTGTCTTAGCGGTTGACCAAAGAGCGGCTTTAGTTGGTGCCTCACTGGTGGCTTTACTAGTGGATTTTGTTGCCGCCTGGCTATTAGCTGTTTGACTATTAGCTTTCTTCTTGGGAGCTGCTGTAGCCGTTACATTACTCTTTTGACTTTGACGATAGAAATAATATCCCCCACCGGCCGCAATCACTACAACCGCGATCACAATGGCAATTATGATTCCGTTACGCCTTGACGATGCCGGCTTATTTGCAGTTTGTGTTGCCCGCGTGGCAGAGAATTGTTCAGATGAAATGGGACGTTGATTTGCGATTGGCGTTTTTCTAGTTGCGGTAGGCGTTACTTCTAGTCGGGTGCCACAGTTTTTACAAAATACCGCATGTTCATCATTTTTAGTTCCACAATTTGGACAAAACATAAGTTTTCCTCCAATTCTTAATCGCGTTATCCAATTTATTTGGCAACCGCATAAATTTGCTGTGCCAGCTTAGCAATTTGAGCATCACTCCAGCCATCCGTCATGATCGTTAGTGCAAACTGATGGCGACTGACAACAATCGCAGTATCATTATTAGCTGCGCCATTAATCCCAATTTTATGGGCTACTGTAACTGGCAACGTTCCAATCTTATCGTGCTTCCAATTAGTCTGTTCAAGCCACGTTGACGCCTTTTGTTTTTGCTGCCAAACCGCTATGATTACGCGATTCACTTGCATAGCGTTCATCGTTTTACTGTATGTTTTACTACCAATTGTGGACTGTAAATATTGTTTGAAATCTTGTTCATTGGCATGTGCCACATGATACAGTAATTGATTGCTGGCCTGATTATCGGACTGCTCAATAGCACGTTGCGTTAAATCCATAACCGTATATGATTTTCCTTGGTGATTTTCATTTTGAAGTGTACCCGTTCCACCGCTAATCATGGCATTCGGCAATGCGTTTGCTGCATCTGCATATGTAAATTTAGTCGTCCAACTGATTTTGCCAGTCACAATGGCATGTTGAACGTAAGCAACCACTGGCAGTTTAGCAACACTTGCGGCATAGAACATTCGATCACCGTTAATTGTAGCCGTTTTACCCGTTTTCAAATCAGTATAAACAACACCCACATTCTTCTGATTACGATATTGATTCAAAACGGACTGAACGGCTTGAGCACGATGATTTCCCGCAGTTTGCGTTGATTTAGATTTAATCGGATTCGTTTTTTTACTAGAAGTTGCTGAAGACTGCTTAGTTGTTGACTTTTTCCGGACAGTTTTTACCGCTGGCACTGCATCAGATTGGTGTCGTTGATATCCGTTATACACTCCTACCATGGCAACAAGAAAAATCACTCCAATTATTGACACTTTTTTCCAATTCATTAACTAATTACCATCCGATCAAAAATAAAATATCTGTGCTAAAACATTGATGAAAATTGACTGATTAAGCTTTGACCGAAAATTGAAATCAGGATAATTAAAGCTAACTCAAGAGCAATCATAGCGACCACAGTGAGATAAACACTATCAAACCCGATGCGCTGCTTTGGCACAATGATCGATTGCATAAAACCAATCACAAAAATGCTAGCTCCGAGCATAATCACTATCATAGATAATAACTGTACCAAACCACCCATTAAACTAAAAATCATGAAACAAAATACTAAAATTATGTTAGTGTAAGGTTTTCCTAGATGGTCA
>NZ_JQBD01000020.1 GCF_001437255.1 Pediococcus damnosus
TTCACCAATACCAGAAAGTGTAGATCCTTTTGATTTTCGTCCTTTTTTGAGTGAATCTAATTAATTCTCAAAAAATCCTTGTTTTTTTAAAACGGCCAATATTTGGAATCGCTTTTTAGGACTAACCTGCATGTCATGCAAAATGTGATGCCGGTAAGTTTCGGAACGATTGTTAGATCCACGCTGGGCATAGTAATCATGGATGGTTTGATCATAATCGTCTAGTAACTTTTGATCAGGTTCTTGATAATAGTTTTCAAAATGAACGGTCTTTAATGGCAGCCGTGGTTTCAAATCCGGTTTTTCATCGGGATATCCAATGGCGATTCCAAATACAGGAAAGGTTAATTTTGGCAAATGGAGGAGATCAATAACTTGTTGGGCATCATTTAGAATGCTACCTAAAATGACTGCTCCGAGACCCATACTTTCAGCAGCGGTCACAATGCTTTGACCAGCAAGCGTCGCGTCGTCAAAAGCAGCCAAGCTTCGATCACCATCATGAAGAAGCTGTGTACTAACTTTTGCCTCTTGACCAATAAATTCGTTTCGATGTTGGTCAGCGATCATAATAAACAGATGGCCACTACTTTTTGTGAATGGGTAAGTGGTGATTTCAGCGAGTTGTTTCTTCAGCTCGGGATCAGTCACACTGATTACGCTAAACTGTTGCATAAACATACTTGAAGAAGTGCGCTGGGCGGCATTTAATAGGGCCTGGATAGTATCTTGGGGTACTGGTTGATTTTTGAAATGGCGAATGGAACGGTGGTGCGTAAGTAAATGTAACGTTTCGTTGTTTTGCAAAATGATAATCTTCTTTCTATAAAACTAAAGTTTAAAAGTGAAAATAATCCGGAATCGGTGCAGTTACACATTTGGTTTGATTCGAGAATGGCAGTGGAAAGCCAATTTTCCAAGAATGTAAAGCTAGTCGTTCTCCCGGGTGATATTGAGGATTATACAACGGATCGCCAATCACAGGGTGTCCTAAACTCGCAAAATGGACCCGAATTTGATGGGTACGACCCGTTTGTAATTGAATTTCTAGCAAGGATTGGTGATCTGATTCTTTAAGAACTTTAAATTTGGTGACGGCCATGGCAGCTTGTGTGCCATTCACCACGCGTTGCCGTTTGTCGTATAGTGTTTCACCAATCGGTAGTGAAATTGTGCCATGTGCGTGCTGAAATTTACCTTGGACAACGGCCAAATAGGTTCGCTGCACCACTTTGGTTTTAATGAAACGATTATAAATAGGAATTAAAACGGGATTTTTTACTACTAGAATGGCACCACTCGTTTGTTGGTCCAAACGGTGAACATTATAAGGATGGCCATCTTTATTTTGTAAATAAGCAGCGAGGTGGTTCATTAAACTGCCAGTTTCATTAGGTTGATTGGAATGAGTTTTTACTCCCGCAGCTTTGTTGGCAATGATAAGGTCATTCGTTTCAAACAAAATTTGCAAATTCGCAGTACTATCCGGTAAGAAGCTCGGAGTGGGGGTTGAAAAGTTATGTGAGTCGAAGGTCAGTTCAATTTGATCATTTGGGACCAAAATGGTGTTCATAGGTTGATAATGATGATTCACCAAGACGGTTTTTTCCGTACGCAAAAAATGAACTTCCTTTTTGGAAAGGGCCCAATTTTTTTGAAGAAGCTGTCGTAAGGAAGTTTGTTGAAAATTATCTGGTAGGATGCGAGTATAAGTCCATTTCATAAAAATCACCCCAATACAAAAGGGCCATGCAAACCATTGTTTGTTGGCCCTTTAGTTTTGTAATTCTAAAGTTATTTAATTTCTTTTTCAGGTTTTACAACTAAAACATCGCAAACGGCATTTCGACTGACATAAGTAGCTACGGAGCCAACCATCAAACGTTCTAAGGCATTTAATCCGGTTGAACCAATCATAATTAATTCATTATGGTGATCCTTTGGAAACTCAGTTGCAATGACTGGTTTGGGGTTACCAAAACGAACATGGACACTTACGTCTTTTACGCCAGCATCTTCAGCTTGTTTCTTCAGTTCCGCTAAACGTTTTTGGACATCTTCTGATAGTTTATAGATAACGTCGCCACTAACGGCGCCCACATATGTGTCACTAAATTGGTTAACTTCAAGAACATTTAGAATATCAAGATGGGTGTCATTCCGTTTGGCAACTTCAATTGCCTTTTTTAAAACGGTATCTGTAACCTTTGAGCCATCAATTGGAGCTAAAATGTTTTTATATTGTTGTAACATGTTGCTCACCTTCCATTTCGTATGGGTTCCTATGAATACTATATCATTTTTTGAGAGAAATGTAAATGTTTTAGTTCAAAGTGAATGGAACAAATCGTTAAGGGCCATGAAAATAGGCGAGGTGGAAGCGGGATCGTATCCCGCTGGTAACCTTGTCTATTTTCATGACCCTGATTTGTGGAATTGTCCTAAGGCTCAGCGGAAAATTGCAGAACGGTGATGCGACGGAGGCGGGATCGCAATCCCATTGTAGTCGTGTCTATATTTATATCTCTGGTTTACCGAGCTGTCCTAGAATCTACAGGAAATAAAAAAGTGGTGCGAGGTGGAAGCGGGATCGTATCCCGCTGCGAGTTCTTGCGGCAGAACTGTGCCACAAGAATCGACAACGACCGAAGGAAAGAAGATTTTTGGCACGAAAATCATCAATAATCCGGAGTAGTAGTAACCTTGTTTATTTTCATGGCCCTGATTTGTGGAATTGTCCTAAGGCTCAGCGAAAAAAATTCCCCGGAACGGAAGGTAAAAGTTAAGAGTGAGCAAAAATACATTAACTAGAACTAATTGTTATACTTTTAGAAAGAATACGGTTACAATGTAGTTATGGATGATGGCGATACAAATACCGCCAGTAATTTTAAGGCGTCAGGCTAATTTCGATTAGTTTGGCGTTTTTTCTTGTTGAAATATAAATGTAGTTGTAACTTTTTATTGAGATGTTACACTATGTAAGTAAGCTTTAACCAATATTAGGACGGTGGTCAAATTGAAAATTAACTCAAGTGATTTACTTGAAAGTATTACAGGCGAAAAGATTGAAAGAGAAACATTTAAGATTACCAGTACAAAACTAAAAAAAGATCCTAATAATGCTTTAACTCCGGTTTTTAGTTATTTACAAAAGAGCCTAAAGAAACCGACTGCAGTGGAAGCCACGGTTACAATTAAAAAGGATGTTTTGTGTAAGTTTCAAACGAACATTATTAATTTACCCTACAATTATCCAAATAAAATAGAGCAATTAACAAATGCTGATACGGAATATGATCTTCAACTTTATGCAATTTTTGAAGCAGAAGATATTAATGCTTCTCATTTAAGAATTGATTTAATGGGAACAGTGGATGATTTTTTGGCCGGGGATGCAGATGTTTATAAAAATATTTCGGACTGGATGAAGTTACAATTTGAAAAATTAGAGCCAGATAAAACAAAACAGGAGTAAAGGTGTCTATGAGTCGTTTAGTTAAAATGTTATCCATGGCTGCGGTGCTGTTTCTCGCTGTTTTTTTAATCAGTTTGCGATTCCATCCAGCAGCCACTAATACGAAACAACAGAATTCTAATCAAGTTTCTGTTTCTAATTTGCCAAAGGAAAAGAAAACAAATTCGAAATCAAAGGCGAAAAAGAAACAGAAACGACCAGCTTATATGCGGGCCGTTAATTGGAAAAAGTCATCTGAAACTAAAGATTATCCAGACTTAAAGAAATATAAAAACGTCTGGATAAAAGTATCGATTGCCAAACAACGAGTTTATATTTTTAATAATAAAACCCGTTTATATACTATGTATGCGTCTACAGGTTCCAAGAGTTCCCCGACACCAACTGGGACTTATCATATTCAGGCTGAACGGGGGACCTTCTTTTATAATGCGAAGTCAAAGGAAGGTGCTAAGTATTATGTTTCGTGGAAGGATCATGGCGTTTACCTATTTCACACAGTTCCAACTAATGCGAAGGGGCAGTTTATTGTGAAAGAGGCCAAAAGGCTTGGTAAAGAGGCTAATTCGCACGGTTGTATAAGGTTAGCTGTTCCAGATGCTAAATGGTTGTATAACAATGTTCAAGAGGGGACAAAGGTTGTAATTCATTAGGAGTTAAGTCATGAAAAATAAAATTCGCGTATTTTTAAACAAAAAAAGAAAATGGTATTAAGATGCCGGAATCAGCATTCTGAGCCTTTTTCTCCTTTTAATTTTATATCGTCTTATCGGATACTTATTTACAAGAATTGTTTTTTTGAGTTGGCCTAAAATTATCAGTGTAACGGTTTTTTATGTGGTGATTCTGGTTGCTTGGCATAGTTGGGAGATTTATCAGGCAAAACACTAAGCCAATCTATTTTTGAAAGAGTAGTTGGAATATTTTTTTGACTAAACCTGGCAAAATTGCTAATAATAAGAAAATGAGGCTGAAATATTTTTGGACAAATGGCGTTGATCCTAAATAAAATCCAGCTAAACAGCAAGCACCAACCCAGATTAAAGCGCCAAGAAAATTTAGTTTGTTGAATTTTCGGAGACTCATATCAGAATTACCTGCGATGATGGGTACAAACAAGCCAATGAATGGAATGAAACGAGACAACAATAATGAGCTCTTTTCATTTCGATCAAAATATTGCTGAGTCTTTTCCATTTGATCTGACGACTGAATTTCTCGTGATAATTTGGAACGTTCATTTAAGGTTGCGCCCTGATGATACTTTATGTCGGCACCAATGGTCGCGGCGGCTAAAAAGACAATGAATAACCACACAACATTTAAGTCTGAGTGCGGACTAGCAGCAATGGTGCTGGTTAAGAACAGTACTGATTGTCCTGGTAAAAATGAAAAAATGACAAAAGCTGTTTCCAAAAAAATCCAAATAAATAAGAATAAATAAATCCAACCGTTTAATCTATCGGCTATTGGTACGATATAAGCCAATGGGTGTAATAAGAAATTAATGACTTCATTTAACATGATGGAACTCCATTCCCGTAAAAAGCTACCTTAATCATATAATGAAAATGCGTAAAAGACTAGGGTTGTGTTTGGAAGATAATGTTTGGTTAGTTATATGTGTGGCTAATTAAAGTTAGTCTCTTACGGTTAGTTACGATAATTAAACGTAAGTATACTTAATGTATTAATTTACCAATAGAAGAGTTCTTAATAATAATTACAGATGACATCTATCAATATTTAAAAGGCACTATGCTTACTGGAGTAGTTGGACACTTTGAAATTCAGCAAACATTTGGATTTAAGTCGGCAAGACTACGTAAAAAAACGAAAAGCTATCCAACTTACTCGTAAAATAATTTATCAGTGAAATAAAAATATATAAACTATGTCGGCGTACCCAATTCAACGCAGTTTTTGTTCATTAAATTTCAACTATTTTATAATTATCTTTATTAATGATGCTATGTGTCACATTTCCCTTGCATGATAATGAAAGGGTACAAAAAAAGAGCTATTACGAACCTACGAATAACCCTTTGTATCTTTTTAATAGTCTTTGCATAGCAAAACTAATATTCAGCATAATTAACATTTTTTGTTCCCTTTGGATCAATTGTAATTTTTGTATCCTTATTAACCTTGGTTACAAAAGCACCCTGATCATCATCATACAGGCCACCAAAGTATGTACCGTCAATCTTGGGAGAATGATATGGATTACCATCATATCCACATCTGTCGCCTTCCCAGATACCCCGGTATCCATCTGAGTTAAGCTCATCACTACGGCCGTCACTACCATCAAGCAGGTTACTAAATGTAATTTCTAGGTCATTACCATCTATACCTTCTTGAAAATTAGTTACCACTGGTGTGGAGGGCACCTTTATTTTGGCTTTTGCTAAAGCACTTCGATTAGATTGATAATCGCTTTTTGCCATTGCAATAACTTGTGCATCACTTTTCTTTGCCACATCTTTAATTGTACGAACTGTGTCCTTAAGTTTTGGATCACCGTTGGGGCTTTCATTCATACCATCAGTATATGGTACATACGAATAATCAGTTAATTTTCCATTCTTGGAAACTAATATTTCATCTATAATATACTTAGAATTTAGCTTGTTAGCGTCATATAAAGTCTGCTCTGCCATATACCAGACGTATGTCTTGTTTGAATTGATTGCTTTTGCTATGGCAAACTTGTTTGGAACAAATGAACCTTGCTGTGTAATAGATACTCTATTTTTTTTGCTACTACTGGAACTAGTTAAACATCCAGCTAATAACAAGATTCCCACTCCTGCAATAACCGTATCTATAACGAGTTGTTTAATTCTCATTTTTCACTCCTCCAAATATAATTGTAAAACCTGTTTTAACATACAGCGATTATATCAATACTAGATGACATAATGTGTCATTAGAAAAATTAAATTAGTAAATACTATTCACACAGTGAGGTAGAAAAAATTGGACAAAAAATTATTCAAAGTCATGAATAGTTTTCTTGATAGGCGTTAAATTTGGCATTTCATTGTGTTACATATGATTGTGTTTGCAAAAACGATAAACTGTGGTATTATAAATTTATGCGATGAGTCGAGTAAAAACCAGATAACTTCGGTTATTTCACTTACGAGTGGCTAGTGGTTTGCTTGGAACGGGATACTTTTCTTCCACCGGATTGTGTGGCGTATCTGATTGAACATGTGTGAACCGTGCGAGATCTATTTGAGAAATCAAGTACCGTTCAAAAAAGGTTGAGACATTAGTCTCAGCCTTTTTTTACGCCCTTTTATTGGATTAAGTAGACTTGATCATGAACTAAATCAAAATGAGAAAAATGGTGATTCAGTGTTTCAGTAGCCTTTGGCTTAACATAGTGTGCCCCTTGCCAAAATGGCTTGCTACCAGAACTACCTAGTTTTTCACCGATACATATGAGGATGACGTCAGGGTTAGTTTGGCGCATTTCTTGCAACAGTTGCCAATCAATTGGAATCCCATCAGGTGACCAGGACATAATGACAAACTTAACTTGATCTTGATATTTTTTCCAGGCTGCTAAAGCATCAAGCTTTTCAATTTTTGTGGCCGAGTGTTTTCCAGTTTCATTTTCTGCAATCCAACCTTTGCTGTCAGTCGCAAAAACTGGCTGTTTTAGTTCTTGTAAGCCTGCAGATATCGTGCCATTGCCGGCCATCACTTCAAGAGTTGGGGCACCATTGAGAAACTGTGCTAGATCTTTAATAAAGGGTGCGGAAATGTAAGCCCACATACCATAACGATCTTCTAAATAATCGCGATATGTTCGCAACAACTTATCTAGTTTTGGTAAAGCTGCTGAGTACTTATTCCACAATTTATCACCGGTAGAATCACCCATTGGATATTTTTTCAGAATGGTTTGAAAAATTGTGTCTTGAAAATCATCTGGAATTTGCAGTAAAGGCAATGATTGCGGAAGTAAATTCTGTGAAATTAAGCGATCACTCTCCAAAACGTTATGGGTTAAAAAAGTAACTTGGGGAAATTCTTGAAATAAGTCATCAAATTTTTTTATTTGTTGAATATAATCTGGTTCTTGCTCTTGTTTCTTGCCAATCCTGGCTTGATGCCGGAGCTTTTTTAATTTTTTAGAATTCAAACTATCAATCCATTCTGATTTTTTCGACCGCGGGGTAAGCTTATTTTTTATTGTCGTCTAGACCTAAGTCTAATTCTTCTTGTTGATCGTTTTCGTCGTGAATTGTACGACGCTTCTTACCATGCAAGTAACCTTCAATTAATTGAAATAAACCATAACGGTCTTCACTAGTAAGAAGCTTATGGTTGAAGGAAAGTTGTTTACCAGATAAGAATAGTTTTCCAAGGTCATATTCATCGTGGTCAGATTTTCCACTCAAATAATCCATGGTGACATCAAAATATTCGGCTAATTTCCGGATCTCAATATAAGAAGGCGTTCGAACGCCACGTTCCCAGTTGCCGATTTGAGAAGAAGTATTTGCCCGTTCATCAGATCCGGGATATTGTTTATTTAAATCCGCTGCCAATTGTTCCAAAGTGATGTTTTGGCCATGACGGAGTGCACGAAGTCTTTCAGGAAACATATGATTACTCCCTTTCTGTTATGTCAATTTTAGCATAACCACGCGCCGTTAAGTGAATTGAGTGGTGAATTTTGTCTTTTTTAGGTGAGACAGTTCTTTATATGTGTCACACCTGGATAAAAAAACGTTCAAGATGGGTAAAATAGGAGCCTCATAATGATTAGCGTAGATCACAGAGTTAGATATTTTATGTAAATTAAGGAATTGCAGAAGAATGTAAAGAAAAGCGTTATACTTTTCAAATCTAAGTGTGAGGGATGAGATTAGTGAAAAAGTTTTGGAAATGGTTTTTAATTATAATTGCTGCTTTAGTGGTGATCGATATTGGGGCGGCTTCGTATTTTTATCATGTGGCTGTAGTTCCTGGGCATAAAGATTTTTTGAGTAGTACAACGACTTTGAAGAAAAGTGATCCACTGTATCAGCAGAAGAGTTGGTATCAAAGGGTTCATAAACAAGTTTGGCATGAAAATTCTGCAACGGACAATTTAAAACTTGATGCTTATTACATTCCGGCGGCCCGTAAAAGTACCAAAACGGCGGTGATTGCCCATGGCTTTATGGATGACAAAACAAAAATGGGTGCTTCAGCGGCCATGTTTCATAAGATGGGCTATAACGTTTTAGTCCCAGATGATCGTGGTCAGGGGGATAGTCAAGGAAATTATATTGGTTTCGGTTGGCCTGATCGACTAGATTACATAAAATGGATGAACCTGTTACTTAAGCGCAATGGCCAGAATCAACAACTTGTCATGTATGGAGTCAGTATGGGTGGCGCCACAACGATGATGGTAAGTGGTGAGAAGAATGTTCCTAAGCAATTAAAAGCGTATGTTGAAGATTGCGGATACACGTCAGTTAATGACGAAATTACGTATGAGGCCAAAACGATGTACCATTTGCCATACTGGCCGCTCGTCCCATCTGTTAGTGGCATTACGCAGTTACGCGCTGGCTATAACTTTAAAGAGGCGAGTGCATTAAAGCAGGTGGCTAAAAATCATCGACCGATGCTGTTTATTCATGGAAGTAAGGATAAGTTTGTGCCGACAAGGATGGTTTATCCATTATATCGGGCGGATAAGGGGCCAAAACAACTTTTGATTGTAAAGGGTGCAGCTCACGCAAAATCGATGGCGACACAGCCAAAACTGTACACTAAAACAGTGGAAAAGTTCTTAGCTCAATATGTTAAATAGATAATTAAAATAGGATTGAAACTAGAAGACTTGTACGTATTCTTAGTTTCAATCCTATTTGTATTTTAATCATAAAGTTCATCATTTTGCATATAAACAAGTTCATCATTTGAAATCTGCTCATACAGAGCACTCGCAAGTTCCCTGGTAATTTTGTTTTCACTCAACTGATTTTGAACGAAGTTATATTCAAATTGAAATGCATTAATAAATAGTTCTTCTTGAATCTCATTGCTGTCACTATTATTTTGATAGCGGCGCTGACGTTCTCGATAATAACGTTGCACAATTGAGATGTCAGTTTTACTTTCCTTGTTAACTTTAGGGCTTCGTAGGTATTTAAAAATTTCTTGAGAGGTTTCGTCCTCAATTTGGGCAAGAAGTTCACGTCTACTCTTAAACTTTTTGGATAATGCTGGATTATGGGCAAATTGTTGCTGACGATTTTTAAGCTTTTTACCATGAGTAATTCGTTTGATGGTATAAACAAAACGATAAGAAATTTGAAGCCAGATACTGCGAAGAAGACTATTATCTAAATGAAAATCTCGGGTAAACATTGTGCGTTGATAGAGACGTCGATCTTTTTCGGTAATGTCACCATTCGCAACCATATCAGTGAGAACTTCATTCTCCACATCCCGGGTCTGAGCAAACAGCTGTTTTAAAATTCGTCTGTTCTTAACAACTTCGGGCCGATTTTGGCTATGAATCGTTGCAATTACGGCCTGAGTTTCTAGTGGGTTTTGGTTTAAATCTTTGATCTTTTTAATGGTGTAATTGATCATTTGTTTACGAGTTCTCTTGACGTCTGCTTGTGAGAAAGGCTGTTTTTGTTTTGGAAGCAAAATGGGCAAGATAATCGTTGGAACTAACATACTCAAAACGATTACCACGGCTGCAATGTATAAAATGTCATTTCGATAAGGAAATGTCACCCCGTGAAAGGTTAATGGTAACGAGAAGGCCATCGCTAATGTAATGGTTCCGTGAATGCCGCTAAGCGCGATAATCCAAGAGTTGGTATTCTTGTACGCAGGACGAACCCGAACCGTCGCTAAGCCGAAGCGAACCCATAGGTAACGTAAGACAGTCATGATGACATAAAGTAAGGCTGCTAATCCGGTTAAAAACAACAAAAACATGTTATTTCGATAGGAAATGTCAGAAATAACGGTTGGCAGCGAAACACCAAGTAAAACAAACACAAAACCATTTAAATTGTCGGCAAGGACTTCCCAAGTGGTATTTCCAACGACTTGAAGTTTGGTGGAGGTTAGGCGTAAACGGCCTTGCTGGACACCATGGACCAGCCCAGCGGCCACAACTGCTAAGATTCCAGAAACGTGAATGGCTTCGGCAACAAAGTAGACCAAAAATGGTGTTAATATACCAAGCGTTACAATGACTGAAGAATTATCCATTCGATGATTAATTAAAAATGTTCGTAAAGAAACTAATAAGCTTCCAAGAACAAGGCCCAAGAAAAGCCCACCGATAAAGACATATAAGAAATCAAAAAAGCCATATGTAAAAGAAAACTTTCCTGTGGTAAATGCTTGTAAAGCTAAGTCGAAGATCACGATTCCAGATGCATCATTAAAAAGAGATTCGTTTTTTAAAGTTTCCATAGCCTGTTCAGGCATTGCAATGTTTGCAGTGACAGAAGAAACGGCAACGGCATCGGTTGGGGTAATAATGGCAGCTAGTGCAAACGCCAAGGGTAAGGCTAGTTCACTGAGTGCTAAATGGGCCACTACCCCGACAATACTGATTGTGACGAGTGCTAACCCGACGGCCAGCGAGAAGGTTGTTGACATAGAACGACGTAAGGCTCGCATATTGGTATTTAGACCTTCGTAGAACATCAATGGCGCCAAAACGGCTAACATAAAAAGTTCAGGATTCATTGTGTAATGGCGATAAAAAGGAACCACAAAGGCCATTAATAGGCCCATTGCAATTTCGATAAAAGCCAGTGGAACTTGTGTAACTTTGCTGGCAATTACATTGGAAATGAGCACAGCGACCACAAGAATTAAAACTAGAATCACAACTTCCATAATGTTCACTCCTAAAAATTAATCTATTTCTAGTTTACCATAGCGTTCTCAAAATAATTGTGGTCAACGGTCTGTTCATCAAAAATAGCCCTTGCAAACAAAACCAAATTTTGGTTTATTTACAAGAGCCCGAAAATAGTTAAATTTAGTTTTCAGCAAAAAGTTTAGTAAGATAATCCATAAAGCGTGCTAAATATTTATCTTGATCAACCGTTAACGCAACGGTAACATTTGGATTCTTATCTGTAAGGCGTGCGGGATCGCCAATGGTTCGGCCCCACATTTCTTTTGTTGTATCCACGAACATGTTAAGATCCAGAGTTGAAACTAAAGATGGGTCTAATGCGACGCCAACTGCCAATGGATCATGAAGTGCACAGCCATGTAAATGCGGGCTGGTGATCTTGTAAACATCGATATAATAGTCAACAATGTCTGCAAACTTTTTACCAGCTTCAGTTTTTAATGACCGCCACTGGGCAGTTTCATTTTTCGTTAGCAGGGTTCGTAAGGTGACGTCTAAGCCAACCATGGTAATATTGAGGTGGCTTTCAAAGACTTGATCAGCAGCATGTGGATCCTGATTAATGTTAGCCTCTGCAACGGGAGAAACATTTCCGGGAACGGTTAATGCGCCACCCATGAGAGTGACATTACCGATTTCGTCTTGAATCTGGGGAGCAAGTTTTAAAGCTTTTGCTAAATTAGTTAGGGGACCAGTTGGCACGACGGTTAAATCTTTACCATAACTATGGGCTGATTGAATTAAAAAATCTACCGCAGATTCAGTTTCTGGTTCGCGTTTTGGGGTTGGCAATGGGACTTCGCCAATACCGTTTTTACCGTGAATTTGGGCACTAATCGGCATAACATCAAAATGAGTAGTCGTTGAGGAATGAGATTCACCAAGGTAAACTGGGACATCTGAATGCCCTAACAATTCAAGAATTTTCAAACTATTCTGAGCGGATAATGGTGTTAAAACATTTCCGTATGAGGCGATGATTCCGATTAAATCAACATCTAGAGCTGCTACTGCATAGGCGATGGCCATTGCATCATCAATACCAGTATCTAAATCTAAGATCATTTTACGTGTTGCCATGAGAAGTCTCCCAAATTTTATTGTTATTAGTTTAATCATACGAAACAATGGTGATAAATACAATTGTTGAAACGGATAATAAATCGTTTCATTCCGGTTTTAGCGCTTGGGCCGTGTGAGGTTCGCTGCCAAGCTAACTTTTTTCTGAGAGAAAAAAGTGGATCTTGTCAGTCTCCCATGTAACTAAGCAAAAATCGCTAAGTTACATTTTCACACTCTTGCGCTAAAACCTCCATTGCACTAAATAGGTATTGAGTGATTTTGAAGAGTTTTATATTCTTAACTAAAGAGGGATTACTATGGCAAGTTATATTAAGTGGATTAGAAGTAAAGTTGGACATCAGAAAATTATATTAAACTTTTCTGCAGGAATTTTAAGTGACAATGCAAATGCGATTCTATTACAAAAACGTAGTGATGAAAATAAATGGGGATTACCTGGTGGGGCGCTGGAGGTAGGAGAATCTGCTTATGGAGCTTTAAAGAGAGAATTTAAAGAAGAAACTGGTTTGAATATACAACCTTCAAAGTTATTAGGAATGTATTCAAAATACTTTGACTCTTATCCTAATGGTGATACTGCCCAGACTGTCACATCGTTATTTGAAGTGGGTTTGAAATCCGGTAAACAGGAGTATTCTATTGATAGTTCAGAAACATTAGATTTACGTTTCTTTTCAAGAGATAAAATTTTGCAAATTAAAATAGTGAACCAACAACATAAAGATATGATAAATGACTTTTTTGAGCAATATTATCCGATTGATAGATGAGTATAAAGGTACAATAGGTGAATAAGGACTTAGCCCAAAAGAAAAGAGAGTGCTTTTTTGAAAAAGTTAATAAAACTATATTTAAAAGCATATTTAATTGGGCTATTGTATTTCGTTATCATTTTTTTGTTCTCTCATTTAAAAAATACCAATGGTTTTCAAAATGAAATAGTAATTTGGGATTGGGTAAATCTGTTTAATTTAATCTTTTTTTACCCTTGGGCTTTTTATTTCAGTCAGGTAAAATTAAAGAAGGGTAAACAAAATCAAAAGAACAAAAGTTTTGTGCGTAGGTCTTTTGAAAAGAATGGCGAAAGTTTTGCTCAAATTCAGTACGCACCAGCCTGGAGTACGCACGGAAGTGATGATTTTCTTTTTAGCATGATTGGTTCTTTGTTTAAGTACTTTTTTATCTATCTAATTGCACCAATCCTAGGCATATTTGGGGCATTTACTTATTACCAAATTAAACAGTTATCTTCAAAAAAGAAAGAAGGATAAACGTGTCTGAAATTTATGACATTACAATTATCGGTGGTGGCCCAGCTGGGATGTTTGCTGGCTTTTATAGTGGGTTACGCGGAGCCAAAGTTCAAATTATCGAAAGCCTTTCGCAATTAGGTGGCCAGGTCAGTGCACTTTATCCTGAAAAATATATTCATGATGTGGCGGGATTTATGGGAATAAAGGCTACTGATCTCATTGATCACCTTCAAAAACAAGTAGAACAGTTACCAATTGATATTCGTTTAAACGAGATAGTCACTAATTTAAGTCAGCAGAAAAGTGACTTTGAAATTACGACTAATCGGGGTAACTATCAATCAAAAGCGGTAATTGTGGCAACCGGTGTGGGTGCCTTTAGTCCGCGACGGTTAGCGGTAGAAGGTGCAGACAAGCTAGAAAATAAGCACGTTTTTTACACAATTCCTGATCCAGAACGCTTTCGGGATAAGACCGTCTTGATTGCGGGTGGCGGAGATTCAGCTATCGATACTGCTTTGATGCTTGAAAAGGTTGCTAAACACGTTTATTTGATGCACAGACGCAGTCAATTCCGCGGGATGGAACATAGTGTCAAGCTTCTAGAACAGTCCACTGTTGAACTATTAACGCCTTATTTATTAAAACAAATTGAATTAGCTGATGATCAGTTGTTATTAACGATGAAAGAGGTCAAAGGGGAGCACCTTCTCCAAAAACAAGTGGATGATGTAGTTGTGAATTATGGGTTTATTTCGAATAATAAAACCATTCGGCAATGGGATATCCAGCCCGAACAACAACACCGCATGTTTACGGTCGATCGCCAAATGAAAACTAATGTTCCGTTAGTTTATGCAATTGGGGATGGCGTGGATTATGATGGCAAGCTAGATTTGATTGCGACAGCTTTTGCGGAAGGACCAATGGCAGTGAGTGCAATTATGAAGGAACTTTATCCAGATCGACGAGGTCCCTTGCATAGTACATCCATGGAATTATAGACAAAATAAAAATTCTAGTTTTTTAAGCGATAATCGCCTGAAAAACTAGAATTTTTTATTAGATATTTCGATTTAATTTAGTTACCAGAAGTAGAGTCTGGATTTGTGATTTCGATTCGATTACTCTTCGATTTTGAATGAGTTGCTTCAGGAGCATCTGTCTTATACAGATCTTCAAGTGAACGATCGCGGTTCTTAGAGTACATTGAGGTTGATTTCAACCCTAATTTCTTTTGAATAGCGAGCTCTTTCTGCAGACCGTCTGAATAATTATAATTTGCAGAATTAACCTTCTTGAAACCTTTAGGTGTATAGAAACGAAGCAAGTTCTTCTCGTTTAAAGAGTCAGACATAGTAAGTTGCGTTGTCGCCGCTTTTTGATCTTTGGTAATTTGTTTTTTCAGGGCCCCAGTTGGCGTTACAATTTGGCCAGTTGCATTGTTATAAATGGTCCCACCGACTGAAGAATAATTTGGCGTAATGAAATCTTGATTTCGGAAAGCCACCACTTGATCATGCTGAGAAGAGAAAAGATCCGTCCCAAACTGCATGTAAGGTTTTGAATTAATGCCTACCAAATGAAGTAAGGTTGGTAGCACATCAATTTCGCCACCATACTGTTTCTGAATTCCACCGTTTTTAGCTCCGGGAACGTGGATCATAAACGGAACTCTTTGCAGTTGGGTGTCATCCCAGTCGTCCCAATTATCAGCAGGGTCATTACCATATGAAGAAAAATGGCTAGGATCCTGACTAAATGTCTTAGCCAAATCTTTATTTGCAGAATCAGAAATTCCATAATGATCTCCGTATAAAACAATCACAGAGTTATCATAAAGCCCTGATTTCTTTAGAAAAGCAAAGAATTCTTTGACTGATTGATCAAGGTAATTAGCAGTTCGGAAATAATTATTAACCGAAGTGTTTCCGGTATTTGGTACTTTAAAATTAGAATCTTCCTTATCTAAATCAAAAGGAAAATGGTTAGAAACGGTGATGTACTTGGCATAAAATGGTTGTTGCAAAGTCTGTAAGTACTTAATTGAGTCCTTAAATAAAAGCTTATCTTTGAGACCATAACCAGTTGCCTTATCACCTGAAGTATCATAATAACTGGCAGAGAAGAAATATTGGTAACCCATATTTTTGTAAACATTATTACGGTTCCAGAAGCTAGCCACATTACCATGGAAAACGGCGGATGAATAGCCTTGTTTCTGTTTTAAGATGGCTGGAGCTGCTTGGAACGTCTGATCGCTACCAAGTTGGGCAAACAACGAACCCTGGGGTAATCCAAATGTTCCAGTTTCCAGCATGTTTTCAGCATCACTTGTTTTTCCTTGGCCAACTTGGTTAAAGAAATTAGAAAACGAGTAGGTACTCTTGCTGTGATAGAGACTATTTAAAAATGGTGTGACAGTTTGGCCCTCAATTTTGTCATCAATTAAAAATTGTTGGAAACTTTCGAGATGAATTATGATGATATTTTTGCCTTTGGCCTCACCATAATATTTTTTATTAGGTTTGGCATAATGGCCATGCACATATTTTTCAACGTTCTTTAATTCACTCTTGGTTGCACTGGAACGCATTTTACTTGTTTGTTCAGTTTTGGCACCATCGTAGACTGTAAAAGTGTCAATCCCCAAATATTTAACGATGTAAGATCTGTCAAAAGTTCTCGTAATCAGTTGTGGACGGTCGATTTCAGCAAATAATAAATTAAATCCGAAAAGTAAGGCAGAAAGTGATGTCACTTGGAAACCAATTCTTTTTGGGAGTGGATTTTGGTCCATTTTAATTTTGCGCATCAGCATTAAGACTAAAATGATGACGATATCTAGCCAAAACAGTAAATCATGAGGCTCAGTTAAGGCGAGGGAGCTACCGCTTAATCCTTGATTGACTTTGGAATACCCTAGCATTGTATTGATTGTCATAAAATCGGTGAATTCACGATAGTAAATAACGTTTAAATAAAGCAATAGCGTATTACCAAAATCAATTAATAAGATCAAGGGGTAAAAGATTTTGGCCTTTTTGACGTAAAGCGCCAGTCCAAACAATAAAAAGGTGGTTGCCAATGGATTAATTAAAAGGATAAACCATTGATAAATGCCTGTAACGCCTAGAGAAAAATCGGCGAAATAAGCAAGAAGTGTTTTCAACCAAAAAAGAAATACTAATAAAAAGAAGAATCCCATTCGGGTGTTAATTCTTGCGATAAACCGTTTCATAATTAAATTGCTGACCTTCCCGTGTAAATTTTTGTTTTAAGTTTTGTACTAATTCATAAATACAAATATAGAGTACATTTTAACATAACTTTATTAAGCAAATTCTTAAATTTAAGTTCAGTTTGCCTGTGCAAGGGGAAAAAGGATTATAATTCAAAATAAAAAGGAAACTATGAATAGGTGATTATATGAAAATTAAGTCAGCATATGGAAACAACGGGACTGTTTATGAAGATGGTATGGAAATAAGAAAATCTGTATTTATTGAAGAACAAAATATTGATCCTTCAATTGAACAAGATGAAAATGAAAGTCGTTGCCGCTACTATGTAGGATATGTGAATCAAGCACCCGTGACGACAGCCAGAGTGATGCGAACAGATGAAGGAACTTTAGTGCAACGAGTTTGTACAATAAAAGCATTTCGGCATCAAGGACTGTCTTCACAGATTCTTCAAGCAATTGAAAAGGATGCTAAAGGCAGTCAAAGCAAGGCGGTTTGGTTATTTGCTCAAGACCAAGCGCAAAAATTCTATTTAAATAATGGTTATACAGTCGTTGGTGATAAAATTATGGAGGCGGGAATCCCACATCATAAGATGGTTAAAGAGTTTTAGAGAAATGAGTAAATTAATTAAAAGTGAATTGAGATGAATATATTGTGAGTAAAATTAAACCCAAACATCAAGTGAGCTGGATCACGATCCTATTAGTTTTAATCCTTGGTGGAGTTTTATGTTTTCTGACGCAACACGACGCATTGTTGTATAAAGCACCAGTTGCGCAAGTGACTCATGTTACAGATCAGAAGCGTATTTCTCAAGTGGATAATTTTCACAATCATGATTTTGAACAACAGCAAATTCTTACCGTTCGTATTTTGAATGGAAAAAATCGTGGCAAAGTATTGCGAGTACAAAATACATTTTCGGCATCCAACGCAATGGATCAACCGTATCGGAAAAATCAGCAAGTATTTTTGCATCTTCAAAGGGGTTCCAAAAAACAGCTTCAAGGAACGATTACAGATATGAAACGTGATACCGTCATTGTGTTTCTAAGTTGGTTAGCAATTAGTCTCTTGCTGTTAACGATGAAATTCAGTGGGTTTATGGCTTTGATGAGTGTGCTATTAAACGGTGTTTTGTTCTTTTTGGCCATTAAGTTAGATGTGTATCTGCAAGCAACCAATGTTTTAACTATTTTTAGTGTTTTAGCATTTGTATTTGCGGGCCTCACACTATTTTTGGTGCTCGGTAAAACTAAACAAATGCTTGTGACCTTTGGAGCTACAATATTAGGGACAGTCGGATCAGTGGTAATCACCCTGATTGTTTTTGCCGTCACCCATGAACAGGGACTCCATTTTGAAACGATGGAATATGTGACACAAAATCCGGAAACGGTTTTTTTGGCTGAAACAATTCTAGGGTCCCTTGGGGCTGTTATGGATGAATCAACAGATATTATTTCTAGTTTATTTGCGCTTCATCGTGAGACACCAAACTTAACGCGATGGCAATTGTTCCGTTCAGGCCGTGAAATTGGTAAGTCAATCATGGGACCATTAATCAATGTTTTATTTTTGATTTTTATGGCTGACACGTTTGGCATGATGGTTCTATATTTGAGAAATGGAAATAGTTGGGCGTATTCTTTTACGATGAATATGTCGTTAGGGATGGTTCAAAGCTTGGTAAGTGGCATTGGGATTGTTTTGGCAATTCCAGCTGCTAGTTGGTTTGCCAGCAGCATTCTAAAAAGAGGTGATCGGGCTTGAATACTATTTCAGTTTTGATCCTCATTTTGTTTATACTTATGTTGCTTGTTGGTGGTAAACAAGGTTTAAAATCATTTTTAAGTTTAGCAATCAACTTTTCTGTTATTTTTATGACGGTGGTTTTAATCGGATTAGATTTTCCAATTATCGGCGTTACGTTGTTAAATGCAACAATTATTTTGGCGGTAACGATTTATTTGGGAGATGATGACCCGGTTACAACAGAAACAGCATTTTATGGATCAATGTTGGTGATGGTTGTGATTGTGATCCTTATCATTCCGGTTGAACATTGGGCTACTGTTCAAGGTTTTGGAAATGAAAATACCGAAGATTTGGAAGGACTGTCGTTATTAGTTGGCATCAAATTCTTGGACGTTAGCATTGCAACCACAATTTTGAGTAGTTTGGGAGCTATAGCTGAAGCCGCAATGGCGATTTCAGCAGGATTAGGAGAAATTCTAACTCAGAATCCTGATATAGCGGCTCAACAACTCTTTAAAGATGGAATGGGGATTGGCAAGCAAATTATTGGGACAACCTTTAATACGTTGTTTTTTGGCTTCTTTGGTGGCTTTTTAGGGCTGTTCATTTGGTTTGAACGTTTAAGTTATACGTTTGGAGAACTTTTAAATAATAAAATCTTTGTGTCAGAACTCTTGATGATTTTGATTTCGTTTATTGGGGTTATTTTAACGATTCCGATCACAACGTGGGTGATGCGGATAAAAGTCAGCCGAAAAAGTCGTGTCCGTAAGTAAATAAATTAGTAACTAAAGGTTGAAAGTACAAAATCGCATCCAATTGCTTGATACAAAAACATTCATGGAAACAAAACTAGATTGAATTGCCGTCTTACAGCAATTCGGGCCGGAACGTAGTGCGACTTCTTGCGGCTAACTTTGCCACAAGAATCGACAGCGTATGGAGCATAGCGGGTTTTCGGTACGAAAACCGACCTTTATGCGTAATAGTGGGCACGACTTAGAGCCGAAATACCCGTCTCTAAGCTCGGCCTTTATCTAAACGAAAACCGTTAAGATAAATGGCACTACTGGACCCATTTACTTCCAGGCTGAATCAGGTATTAAAATTAATTACATTTTGCATAAAAATTGTTATGGAAGCAGTCATCGAGCTATCTAAAGACAACGACTTTCCCAGTTCGGAGGCGTTTTGGCCTCAGGGGTGAAATTTATCTTAGCGATTTTCGCTTAGATAAAGGTCGAATTTGAAGCCAAGTGATCTGCTTGGCTTCAAATCGTGCCCACCCCGTTCCAGGCCAAGTGAGCCGTAGAACGTCAATTAACCTAATTTTGATGGACTAAACCGTTTAATATCAGTAACTGAAGTTATTTTTGTACTTTTAACCTTTAGATTAGTAACACAAAAGACACCTCTAACAGAATTTTTTCTGTTTGAGGTGCCTTTTTTATACGGTTTATTTAGATTTCGTCATAGGTTATATGTAGGGCGGAGGAAATTCCTAGCGGGAATACAAATGCCCAAATGATTTCAGCAATCAAAAATACTAAGGCAATTTGAATAAACGAAAGTAACTGGGTAAAGCCAAGCGCCAATAACGGAATTAAACTCAAGATGCCAATCAGACCAAGGACTTTGTCAAAACTGCTAATTGCGTTTAAATATTGGGATGTTGAAGAACGTGCAGTTTGTAAAATAATCGGAATTATTAGGGCTAAATTAACACAAATGAAAAGAATTCCAGAGACCATAGGAACATCTGCTAGCATTGATTCCTTCAAAAGACTTGCTGATAGAAGATTGATTAGTCGATAACCAAGCCAGTAAGCAGCAAATAAGGTGACACTGGCGTAAATGGCAAATAAAGAACGCGACATAACAAATAGATAAAGAATCAGAAAACCTAGCAACCAAGGTAATAAGTGGGTGACATCGTGTTTGAAGGCTTGCTTTTGGTTGGTAACTAAAACTGTTTCACCAGCATAGGTCACCTTACTTTTTGCTAAAGATGTTCCCTGTAATGTTGATCGAGTAGTTGTGTCTAGTTGTTTCAAAGTAGCCATTCCAGCAGTAGAAGAAGGGTTCTTATTTAGGATAATCGAAATTGTCGTTGTCTTATTTTTAGCTTGATTGAATTGATTTAACGCGTTTTTTATGGGCGCTGTTTTTAAGTCGGCACCTGTCATATATAGGGTGCTAACAATTCCAGACTTACTTAATTCATTCAAATAATTACGATCAGTAGCTAAGTTCTGTTGGGCAATGGTTACGTTTTTGCTATCTTTTGTTAAAGCAGTTTTGGTGCTTTGAATGGCCGCATTAGCATCTTTGAAATCATCGCTAACAGTTTGTTGATCTTCTTCTACTTGACTAATATTTTCTGCAATAACAGCATTGTTCGAACTAACCACCTTAACGTTATGGTGCAATGTTTTAAGATCACTTAATAGGTTTCGATTATGAGCTTTTAAGGAAGTTAAAACTTGGCGCATAGCTTTTGAACCTTGCGTCAAACTACGAGAGTTAAGAAGGTTATCAATTGAAACTTGTTGTTCCTCAATGGTTGCAATATCAGAGGTTAGATTATCAGCCTGTGAAGCTACTTGTGAACTTTGTGAGCCGATGGCGTTTAAATTTTTGATACTTGCTGATAGGTCTTTTAGTGTTGAACTAAGTTTCAAATTTTTTAATTTTTTTTCTGAAGTTTTAAGTGAATTTTGAGTTTCAGTCAAATTAAGATTGGCAGCTGCAAGTTGATTGGTAATGGTTTGCAGTTGTTGATTGACATATAAATTTGAAAGCGGCGTTCCAGCGGGTTGTGCAACAGAATAAACGGCCGCAACGTTTGAAACTGATTTTAGTTTTTGAGTAAGCTGGTTGATTATTGCCAGATCTTGAGTGTTGGTTACCGCCGTTTTATCAGTTAATGAAATGGTAATTGGTGCAACCCTGCCAGTCGCATAATGACTGGTAATGACGTTTGCTCCAATTTTAGCTTGGCTAGAAAATGGTGTGTCTTTAGCAACTGACCAATTAAGAGGTTTCGATTTTATAAGTAGTCCTGAGCCAATGATGATGAAGATGCCCACCATGGTTATAATAGGATATTTATTTCCTACAGTAGTATTAAAGTGCCAAAAACTAATCGATGATGAAAATTTCCGTGCTGACCCCGGCCAGAAGAATAAATCATCAATAAAACTTATTAAAGCTGGCATTAAAGTGTAAAAAACGAGCCAACCCAAAATCAGTGTTACAGCTACAACCCACAAGGACCGAAGAAGTTCATTTCTGGCCAGAAGTAAAGCTGATCCGGTAATGATCAGCGGAATGACAGTAATTAAGGATGGTAGCCAGGAAGTCTTGTAAAAATCATTGACTGCCTGTAGATCATCAAAATGATTACTATAGAAACGGTAAAAAATGGCTATCACAATTGGAAAAATGCCAAAACTAATGATTGCCAAAACGAGGTCAGTTTGGGCAGTATAAGGGCTATTTAAAAAGTGAGCAGCACTTGTTGCAATGGAAAGACTAGCTAAGTAGGTGATCCCAGAGAGTAACAAAGCGATTAATGGTGCCAAAATGGATCTAAAAATAATTCCGATGGCAACCACAAACAAAACACTACAAATACCAATCATAATTTTGGTAGCCGTTTGAATGGCCTGTGCTCGGGCCACTTGAAGGACATCATTTCCGGTTACATAAGTGGTTATCCCCTTTGTGTGTACCAAACTATAAATTTGAGGGATCAGAATATGAAACTGATTTTGGTTCTTTTTAAAGCGGAGAACGGTTAATTCAGTTGATTTATCCTGGGAGTCTAAACGGTGAGCAGCATTTGAGTCATTACCAGATTCGATAGCTTGAACACCAAGAAATTTTTTATTTGCGTTTAGTTTTTCTTCAGAACCTTGAATGGCTTTTTTTTGCTTGCTACTTAGGGCGCCATTAGGGTTTGTGTACACAATGGTTGCTTCAGGTGCTTGACGACTAGTACTTGTGTCAGCGGGCAATTGTTGGCTGTAACGATTATTCCAAGTCAACGAATTAGGAAGCAAGATAATTAAGCCAATTAAGATAATGGCCCAACTAATCAAACTAGTAATTTTAAGCTTTTTCGTTTTTGTCATTATAGTTTTCATTCCTTATGTATTACATATTTACTATTCTGAGTTTAACATAGACAGCATGTTTGTTTGATACAAAAACGAGTGATTATTTGCTCTATAAAAGAAAATACGTAGTTCTGGTTCTTCTTTTTTAATTAACAACACTATTTCTTGAAAAAATTATTAAAATTGAGAATTAAGAGGACGATTAAGATCAATATAAATGTGATTAAGATGGTAATCTCCCAACCCATTACTGAATGGGCGAAAGGAACGATCACATTTTGTCCGAAGAATCCGAACACAATTGAGGGGACAGCTAATACAATTGAAAAGACAGTTAAGAATTTCATTGTATTATTTAAATCACTATCGAGGATATTAGAGTTAGCGTTTGCCACACGTTCGATAATATCGGTTGCTAGTTGGGCCATTTCTTCACCTTGTTGCGATTCAACAATGACGTCTTCTAATTGTTCATGTTGGCCCGCAGTCATTTGAATGTCCTGCGTGCGATTCATACTGGTTAAAAAAGCATTGTTAGATCTTAGAGATGTTAAATAATAAACTAAGCTAGTTTCTAAACTCAGCATATTGGAAATTGATTTTCGAGAAATATGATGGGTCATCGTTTTTTGGATTTGTTGGCGTTGACGATTGATGTTGTTTATGGCATCAAAATACTGAACTGAAAGTTCGTAAAGGGTGCGAAAAATAATGGTTAGTGGTTCAACATCTGTTTTGCTGTAGACCAATGCATTATTTAAATGACGAGCAAAAACAGTGTTGACGAATTCTGTGGAAGTGCGCGTGAATGTCAACACATAGTCGTTTGCTAACATGATGCTAACAGGAGCGGTGCTACCATTAGCTGAGTCGTCATCAGAAAGTGCATCAAAAATGATTAAGAAGATATTAGCATCGCGGTCCGTTTCAATTCGGGCTCTTTCATTAGGATCGACAGCGTATCCAAGCATTTCTTCAGTAACTTGGTAGTGTTCAACGAGTTCTTTTTTCTCTGTTTGCGTAGGATTGCTAACGGTAACCCAAGTATTTTTTTGGTTGATTTCTTTTTCAGTAATCATGATTATTATCCTTATCTAAGTAGAAAATTCTAAAATCTTTAAATTAACTTAATTTTAGTTCATTAAAACGTCGCCGTCTATGCAGTAAAAATAAACAATTTGTTTTTTGAAAGAATATTAATTGATGTGGTATGATTCTACTCATGAAAGGAGTGCAGCGATGTGCAATTAATTTCAAAATTATATGGCCCTTTTTTTGACCCCCATAACTGGGAAACTGTTTTAACATCCAGCAGTGATTGGATGATTATTTTATCGTTAATCATGATTGAGTGCTTGCTATCCGTTGATAATGCTGTGGTTTTAGCTGCACAAACTCAGACGTTACCAACTGTTAAAGAACGTGAAAAATCTTTATTTTATGGTATTTGGGGAGCATATATTTTTCGATTTTTGGTAATTGGAATTGGAACTTATCTGATTCACCTTTGGGAAATTAAAATCATTGGTGCACTGTATTTATTTTATATGGTTTATCGCTACTTCGTGCCCAAAAAGAGTAAAACAAATAAAACAATAAAAAAAACCGTAAAAAAACGTGGCCATTTATCCTTATTTTGGTCAGTCGTAATCCAAATTGAAATGATGGATATTATTTTTTCTGTAGATTCTGTTTTAGCATCTCTGGCGATTTCATCAAATCCAGTTGTTGTCCTTATTGGGGGGATGATTGGAATTTTATGTATGCGGGGAATTGCTGAAGTGATTATGAAGGTGATGCGCAAGATTCCGGAACTGGAAACAATGGCTTATGTGTTGATCGCAATTATTGGTGTGAAATTATTTGTGTCTATTCCAATGATTGATTGGGAAATTCCGTCTGGGCTATTCGCATTAATTGTATTATTAGCAGTAGTAGCTACTTTGATTATTCATTTCTTACGCGTTCGAAAAACGCACTGAAATTAGAATAGCTGCGCTTTTGTGTAAGTTAACCCGGTAAGCTAGTTATGAATTTGCATTGCACTTATGGGTTCATAACTATCAACTTGTTTTGCTTAATATGCTATAATTCACACGTAAGTTTTAAAAACGGAGGAACGTAATATGGCTGTTACCATCACAAGCTATAATATTGATAAAGAAACTGAAAATGGACTCACACTTGTCGATTTTTGGGCTCCTTGGTGTGGACCTTGCAAGATGTTAGAACCTGTTTTAGATCAGCTTGAAACTGATTACGAAGGAAAAATTAAATTTGCTAAGCTAAATGTTGATCATCAACAGGAAATTGCGGAGCAGTATAAAATTATGAGTATTCCTGCACTTGTTTTATTTCGAGATGGAAAAGCAGTTGAAAAAGTGACAGGGTATTACCCAAAAGATAAATTAGCAAAGTATCTGGATTCCAAAGTGGAGACAAGGTGACAAGATGAAAACAGCGATTGTGATCGATAGTTCCGCATATATTCCTGACGAATTGGTAAAACAATATCATTTGGTTGTTATTAATCAACCGATTCTATTTGGTAATCATTTGTATCGTGAGGGGGTTGATTTAACTTCAACCGAATTCTATGAACGACTCAGAAATGACAAAACTGTGCCAACTGCTTCACAGGTGGCAATGAGCGAAATGCAAAGTGTTTTCACGAAATTAGCCAGTGAAGGCTATCAGGCTGCAATTTGTTTTGGAATTTCAGGTGGATTAAGTGGATTTATCTCAAACCTGGCAGCTTTTGCGCCATCCGTGAAGGATTTGGATGTGTATACGGTTGATTCCAAACTTGCCGGTGCAGCAGAAGGGAACTTGGCTTTACTCGCCGCTAAGTTAGTTTCTCAAGATTATTCAATTCATGACATTTTGAGCAAAGTAACTGAATTACAGAAAGCGACTCATTTTTTGTTAATCGTCTACAATATGCGTGCGTTATCTAATACAGGTCGAATTATGAGTCGTTCTCCTTTTATCGGTGCAATCCTTAGTACGAGAACGATTTTGACCTTTAATGAGGCGGGCCGTTTGGAATTAGTAACCAATGCCCATCGAATGAACCGAGCCTTTAAAAAAGCTAAAGTACGATTAGATTCTGATATGCAAAATCAGACTGATAATGTGCGAATTAGTGTGTTGGACGCTGACAATTCTGAATTAAATAAGCAGTGGTGTGACGAACTGAGTTCAGCTTATCCACATGCAAAAATTGAAGCAGGAAAAATTGGCCCATTTTTAGGCGTGCACGCTGGATATAAATCGATGGGACTTGTTTGGGCGCCTGATTGGAAAACAATGGTTACAGATGATTAATTGCAACTAAACCAACTGAGTGACTTGTGCTAAGATAGAATTGTGGAACTAAAAAATTGGGAGATATAGAAATGATTACATTAAAATCAGAACGTGAAATACAAGGTATGCAAAAGTCTGGCGCCGTGCTCGCTGGCATGCATATTGGGTTACGGGATATTGTCAAACCAGGCATTTCCAGTTGGGATATCGAGAAGTTTGCCGTTCGTTACCTTGCAGAAAATAATGCGAAAGCCGAAGAAAAAGGCTTTGAAGGTTATAAATATGCAACTTGTGTGAGCGTTAATAACGAAGTTTGTCATGGTTTTCCTCGCAAGGACTTGCTCATAAAAGATGGCGACTTGGTTAAGGTTGATACTGTGGTCAGTGTTGATGGTTACATGTCAGATTCATGCTGGGCATATGCCGTGGGGAATGTGAGTGATGAAGTCAAAAAATTGATGGATGTCACAAAGAAAGCATTGTACCTTGGCATTGATGCTGCTGTTCCTGGTAACCGCATTGGTGATATTGGTCATGTGATGCAACATTATATTGAAGATGAAAATGGCTTTGGTGATGTTCGTGAGTTCGTTGGTCATGGTATTCAGCCAACAATGCATGAAGATCCCATGGTACCTGGATATGGGGATGCTGGTCATGGTCTTCGTTTAAAGGCTGGAATGACCATTACCATTGAACCCATGGTTAACACGGGCGATTGGCGTTGTGATACTTCTGCTCCTGATGGTTGGACAGTGACAACCATGGATGGTAGCTTAAGTTGTCAGTATGAGCATACGTTGGTAGTGACAAATGATGGTCCCAAGATTTTAACTTCTCAGGATCCTGAATTTGATGCCAAGTACCTATTGAAACCAGATTTTGATGCTAAAATTTTAAAATAATATCTGAATAAATAAAAAATTGGCTTACTTTTCAAGTAGCCAATTTTGGTTCTTCGTCAACTGTTGTTGGTGAA
>NZ_JQBD01000200.1 GCF_001437255.1 Pediococcus damnosus
GCAAAATCCTTTCTAAACGGTTTTGAGACTTACTCACCCCTTTATGCTTAAGCTATATTTAACTGGCTTAAACAGAAGAACAGGGGCTTTTAAATAAATGTCAGAGCTAACTAGCTCAAAAGTTCAGCCTTTAGATCAATGCCAACCTCAAGTGGTCTGAGGCCAGGGTTTTATCCGTTGATCAGATACTCAAAAGGTAGTATAATGGTAGTAGCAAAAGAAAGGAGATGAGACAATCATGGCAGTT
>NZ_JQBD01000201.1 GCF_001437255.1 Pediococcus damnosus
TAACGATGAGCGTGCTTAAAACTAAAAAGCTATATAAGGCCGTTTAAGCTGTTTTAAACAGATAGAGCATAATTATATTAAACGAGTTTTAAAATGCGCTTACGGGCACTTTAGGAACGTTGTATAAGTGCCATTGCGGAAAGGACAGCAAACTTAAATTCACAACTTTTAAAGAAGCAGGCTAATTGAGATGATACTCAAAGATTAGTATAATGTGAGTAGTAATAAA
>NZ_JQBD01000021.1 GCF_001437255.1 Pediococcus damnosus
CACCAATACCAGAAAGTGTAGACCCTTTTTTCAATGTTTCAAACACTTCTTCTGGCGGAGAGGTGTTTTTTTGTATTTAAAAAGCAAGGTAGAAATTAATCCGGTTATTGTTTTAACAGTGATAAGTTAAAACTTTTGGATTTAATTTCTACCTTGCTTTTTTATTCAAACTATTTGTTGAGTCGTTTATAACTTTTGTCAAAATATTTTCCAGCACGAATGTCATTTGGTAATTCTTTATAAGGAGCTTCACTAATGACGTCTTCATTGTTTTGACCAGCACTGCCGATATAAGTAATATGAGCAAACTCCGGAACAACTAGCTTAGGATAAGTTTCATACTTTTCCCGAGCTGCCTTCATCACGTCAATGTGTTCATTTTGGAACGTTACTGTGATTTCTGGATGTTTCTGAACCCATTTTGGAAAGAAAATTGTCCCGTTCAGCTTCTTTTCGTTAGGAACAAAATCGAGAGCCACATCTGTGCCAGTAGGTTCAGTCCATGCAACCTTATAGATTCCGGGAACCAACATGACAATATTTGCTTCTTGGTCCTTTACCCAACGTCCAGCAAACATACCACCATGAATTCGGTAGTCAACGGTATGATCATTTTTAGCATACCATTCGTACTCCCAGCCATTATCATACGTATAGATAAAGTGGGTACCTAAAAAATCGTCTAATGTGTTAAATGTTTTATCCATTATAATGCTTCCTCCTATCATGTAATTAATTACATGTTTTAGTTAACTTGATTATGTTACAATCTTTTTATTGAAACGTCAAGGAGGAATATTTTATGGCCCAAAAGAACCGACTTAAATATGTATTATTGGGATTACTTAAAACTAAAAAGCAGACCGGATATGATTTGGCGAAGTCCTTTGATTCAGATATCGGGGAATTTTGGAATGCTAATCACAGTCAAATTTATCCATTATTGAAGCGAATGGAAGAAGACAAACTGATTGGTCATGAGGATGTAACAGTTGGTCAGAAACTTCAAAAAAAACAATATTTTATTACAAATAAAGGGCAAAAGATTTTTTATGCATGGTTAAAAAGCCCATCAGATCTGGATAATACGCATGATGAGTTTATTTTGAAACTATTTTTTATTGATGATGCGCAATCACCTTTGTTAAAACCGATGATTATAACTCAACAAAAGTATCATGAAGAAAAATTACAGCAGCTAAATACTCAATTTAAACAAAAGTTTTCCACGCAAAAGAAGATCGATCAAAATTTTGGTCATTCTCTAGTTTTACGACATGCGATTGATCGTGAGCAGGGGTACAGCAACTGGCTTACAGAAATGTTAAAACTGATTTAAAATTTAAGAAGCAAAATTGACATTTTCTTAGATATTGATTAGAATTAAACATTATATTTAATAAAGTCCACTACGATTGGAGTTAAAACATGCCTAAAACAAGAAAATTTGCCGATCTGTTTGTCCGAAAAGAAGTTAATACGGATATGTTTAATAAAACGGGGCTTGATAAAACACTAACAGCCTTTAGTTTAACCACAATGGGAGTAGGCGCCATTGTAGGAGCAGGAATATTTATTACACCAGGAATTATTGCCGCATCGTATAGTGGTCCGGGAGTGTGGCTATCCTACTTAGTTGCAGCGGTTGTTTGTTCGTTAGCTGCCTTATGTTACTCTGAATTTTCGTCTACTATCCCACTGGCAGGAAGTGCCTATACATATATCTATGCGGTATTTGGCGAACTCATTGCTTGGATCCTAGGTTGGGCCTTAATTTCAGAATATTTGTTTGCCGTTTCTTCCGTGGCGGTAAGTTGGTCAGCGTATTTTCAAAATATACTGGCGGGCTTTAACATTCACTTACCTGAGATATTTCGAGCCGCGTACGGAACTGCTGGAAGTCCGCACGCACTTTTTGATTTACCGGCATTCTTAATTACCATGATTATTGCCTATCTGTTGGTTCAAGGGGTACGCGAGTCAGCCCGAGTTAATGCCGTTATGGTTATTTTGAAAATATCAGTTATTATCTTATTTATCGTTGTCGCGGCGTTCTACATTCGTCCAGCTAATTACAGTCCAATGTTACCTTTCGGAGTGAAAGGGGTAGTACGCGGCGCTGCAGTGGCTTTCTACGCCTATATAGGCTTCGATGCGGTTTCCACAGCCTCGGAAGAAGTTAAAAATCCCAAGCGGGACATGCCCATTGGGATTGTGTCGTCACTAGTTGTGGCATCTGTCTTGTACATTTTACTTTCCGTAGTGCTTGTTGGGGTTGTGCACTATACCAAACTAAATGTCTCTGATCCAGTGGCATTTGCGTTGCATTTTATCCACCAAGACTGGGTTGCCGGAATTGTATCTTTGGGTGCCGTTGTGGGGATGACAACCGTTTTGATTGTGATGTTGTATGGTGGAACGCGATTAATTTTTGCAATTAGCCGAGATGGGTTATTGCCGAGTGCCCTTCACAAACTAAATCCTAAAACACATGTGCCAACCATTAATACGTGGGTATTAGGCTTTATTGCCAGTGTGTTTGCTGGAGTTATTCCGTTAGCTAAAATTGCAGAGTTAGTCAACATTGGGACCTTGTTTGCCTTCGCGATGGTTTCGCTGGGAGTCGTCTTTTTGCGAAAGGATCGCCGGTTCCGCGATTTACCAAAATCGTTTGAAGTGCCACTTTATCCGTTTATCCCAATTGTTTCTTTTCTAGCCTGTGTTTATCTGATGCTCCAGTTGGCCTCATTCACCTGGATGATGTTTGGCATCTGGTTAATTATCGGATTAGTTGTTTACTTTAGTTATGGATATTCACATAGTCATGCGCGTCAAAACGAAGAAAACTAAAAAAAGGATTCCTGAGTTACTGACAAACTGCAACGTTTATCAATTCTCGGGAATCCTTTTTTAAAACTTTAATAACCATTGGACAAGTTAACTTGATTTTCTATAACGTTACCTGTTTTCACGAAGGCCTTTAAGTTGGGTAGGAAAATTGCCTGCCAGGCGTTACCAAGGTCTGCCATTTCGGCTGAATAATGTGGCGTGATGAGAACATTTGACAGTTTCCATAGAGGACTCGTACTTGGAAGTGGTTCTTCCTCAAAAACATCTAATGCAGCATGCTGAAGTTTGTGATCTTTGAGAGCTTGAATTAATGCAGAAGTCTGAACGGACTTTCCACGTCCCACATTGACAAATAAATAAGTGTTATTAAGAGATTGGAAAAACTGATCATTAAAAAAGTGAGTAGTTTCGTTAGTTAGAGGCATTATATTTACGATTACATCCGTATGGGCCACAGCCTGTTGCCAATCGGATTGAGCGTAGGTTTTATCAAATGACGGAACAGTGTGGCCGGTTCGATTTACGCCGATTGTTTTGGCATGAAAAGCTTTCAACAATCTAGCTAACTCAGCACCAATATGACCAGTTCCAAAAATAGTCCAGGTTAATTGATTTAAGGTTTTGATATTAGCAAACTCTGAGTGTTGGGCCCATTGATGCTTGTTATCATTGGCTAGAACGGTTGGAAAATCACGGGCAAAGTATAAAGCGTACAGCAGCACGGTTTCAGAAATAGGGGTCGCATGAACGCCACTCATGTTGGTTACAAGAATCTTTTTTCCCTTCAGTTCAGTTAAGGGCAAATAATCAATGCCGGCGCTGACCGTTTGAATCCATTTCAGGTCACTGTGTGGGGCAGCTAGAATTTTTTCAGATAACGGCAATTGCCAACCAAGCATAATGGTTATTTTTGCGTAGTCGTTCGGGGTAATAGTCTCAGGTGTAAAGATTTTAACACCTAATTTTTCATATGTAGTTACATCTAATTCTGAATTGTGAGGTAAAATTAAAAGATTTTCCAATATTTGATGACTCCTTTGTAAAGTTGTTAGGATTAATTTTTCCGCTACATTCATGATATAATGATTTTTAACAATTAAGAAATTAAAACACTTGTGAATTCTTGTGAGGGACTAAAAATGGGGAAAAACAGTTCAGCAGCCCGAATCAGTATTTTGGGTTTGTTTGCAGCAATTATTATTCTGCAAAATTATGTTCCGATGATTGGCTATATACCGGTCGGACCATTGAATATCACCACAATTCATATCACCGTCATTATTGCCGCGGTTGTGCTTGGACCAGGCGATGGGGCTTTGATTGGCGGTGTATGGGGAATTGTCGATTGGATTCGGGCTTTGACAGTAACATCGAGTGCTCTTGGAAATATCGTGATGGTGAATCCGTTGATCTCAGTATTACCACGAATTTTAATTGGGTTGGTTGCGGGATGGCTATTTTCAAGTCTGGTTCGTGATAAGTCTAAGCTTACCGCACCACTGGTTGTTAGTGGAATTGCCGGCTCTTTGACGAATACCATTTTAGTTTTAGGCGGTATTGCCTTATTTTTTGGTAATGGTGCAACTGTATTACATGCCATTAACTTTCAAGCTCTAACGCCGTATATTTTGTTTGTGGCAGGCACTAACGGGATTCCCGAGGCAATTGCAGCCGCATTTTTAGTCCCCCTAATCTCAACACCATTGCTTAAATACACAAAACTAGGGAAAGAACGATTTAAACGCATTTCAGAAGTTAAGTAGAAAGATGGATAAATAAATTTGGCAAAAAGAAAGCGAAAAAAGACTAATTTTTTATTTAAACGGGGCAAACTTCAGTTATCAGGAGTTATTTCGCTGATTTTGATCTTTGGTTTGGTGGTCGTTTTGGCCGTCCAACTGGTACCACGAATTTCGTTTACAAATAATCAACAATCGACTAATTTAAGTACAAAAAGTCATCAACAATTTATTCAAACAATCGCGCCATACGCAAAAGAGATGCATCAAAGTTACGGCGTTTTACCCAGCATTACGATTGCTCAAGCTATTTTGGAGTCCGACTGGGGAACTAGTCAACTTTCTGAACGATATAATAATTATTTTGGGATGAAAGGGACCATTTATCAGACTACCAAAGAAATGAAAACGGAAGAATTTGTAAATGGTAAATGGATTACCGTAACCGCTCGTTTTCGGGTGTATAATAGTTGGAAAGATTCTGTGAAGGACCACACCATGTTATTTGTAAACGGGACGAACTGGAATCGTAATCAGTATAAGAACGTATTGACTGCAAAAAACTATAAAACGGCTGCCCAGGCGCTTTATACAGCTGGTTATGCAACTGATCCAGGGTACCCAAACAAATTAATTGAAATAATCCAAAGTTACCAGTTAGAAAAGTATGATCAATAATAAAAATTATTCGGAGGTATTGTTGTGAAGTTATTAGAAGATCGCATTCGTAAAGAAGGAATTGTTCTGCCACACAATGTTTTGAAGGTGGACAGTTTTTTGAATCATCAGGTAGATCCTGAACTAATGTTTGAAGTCGGTAAGGAATTTGCGAAACAATTTGCGGATAAACCAGTTACCAAAATTTTAACGGTTGAATCTTCTGGGATTGCGCCCGCTGTGATGACTGGGTTAGCGATGCATGTTCCCGTAGTCTTTGCACGAAAACATAAAAGTCTGACGTTGACAGATGATCTGTATACAGCAGACGTTTTTTCTTACACAAAACAAACAACCAATAAGATCTCAATTGCCAAACGTTTTATCAAACCGGATGATTCAGTGTTGATTATTGATGATTTCCTTGCTAATGGCCAAGCGGTTGAGGGATTATTAACGATTATTGACGATGCAAACATTAAAGTTCAAGGAATTGGCATTGTGATTGAGAAAACATTCCAGAAGGGCCGTGCTTTAATTACAAAGCGAAAAATTCCATTGGTAGCGTTAGCACAAATTGCTAGTTTGGAAAACGGACAAGTTCAATTTGTAAAATCGGTTTAAAAACGACAAAAGCACTTGCCAAGCGCGCTTGACAACAGTACTATAAAAAGTGAAGACAATCATTGAAATGAAATAATTAAAAGAAAACTGCACGTTGAACGGTGCACGAGAATGGGTGGGTTAAATGACAGTTTCGAATAATGCAACGCTATATCCTGGGAATACATTGGGAATTATTGGGGACAGTTCTAATGGGTCACAATTAATTACAGCCGCTCGTCGGTTAGGGCTACGAGTTATTGCGTACGGACCTAATGAAGTGAGTGAAACTATGCAATTAGCTGATGTCCATATCGTTGGTGCAATGAACGACGGCGATAAGCTTCAGGAATTTGGCGAAAAATGTGATTCTGTGATTTATGAATCTGAACATGTAGATGCTCAAACGATTAAGTATCTTGAACAATATACCAAAATTCCGCAAGGGACGAATGGATTAGAGGTCACACAAGATCGTTTAATTGAACGCGCATTTTTTGATCAACTTAATTTAAATTCAACCCCATATGCCACCATCATTAGTTTAAGTGATATTTATGAATCAATTAATTCAATTGGGTATCCAAGTATTTTGAAGCCAATTCAGAAAAGTTTAACAAGTGATGCGGAGTTGCGGATCAATACCCAGACAGATATTCCTCAAGCAGCCGACCTTTTGAACGAACGAACTTATATTTTGGAATCCACAGTGGATGCCAAACAAGAATTGGTAATAACAGTTGCCCAAGGGATGAATGGTGAACGGAAGATTTTTCCGATTGCTGAGAATGTATATGCTGAAGAACATTTAGTTGAGACTATTATGCCGGCCACAACTTCAGATGCCGTTCAAAATGAGTTATTACGAATTACCAATCAAATTGCTGATTCACTTGCTTATGTAGGTGTTTTTGAGATTTCATTTGCGATTACTAATAGTGAAGACATTTATGTCAAACGGATTGTGCCATCTATTCACCGACCTGGCTACGTGTTTAATCGGGCAACGAATGTGAGCGTGTTTGATCAACATTTGCGGGCAATTGCCGGAATGCCATTAAGTGATATTAAGCTTTTTGTACCAACAATTATGGTTAATTTTGATAAAGATCAAATGGAAGCTATTCGTACTCAGTGGAATATTAAGAATAATTGGTATTTTCATGTCTATGCGCAAAACAAAACAACTGAAAAAGCGACACGCGCAGGATATGTGTTAGTTGAAGCTAATTCGGTACAACAAGCGCAAGAACAAATTGACGACACAGAGATTTGGCGTAAAACTGTGATTGATTTTAGTAAAGCAGAACAATAAATTGAATGATTCAGAATCAAGATAGAGAGTCAGCGTCTTGATTCTTTTTTTGTGATTTTTAAATTCTTTTTTTGTGATTTTTAAGAAGTAGCAGTTATTTTGGTTTTGACGGTCAAGTATTGGCCAGTTTTTGGTATAATTAGAACTGATTGAATTTTTCAGAAGAGAAAATGATTTAGGATAGAGAGGATTGAAACTTTTGCCCGAAAATAGGTTATTAAAAGGTCTAAATGACAAGCAACAAGAGGCTGTCCAAGCAACTGAAGGGCCTTTATTAATTATGGCAGGTGCCGGTAGTGGTAAAACACGGGTTTTGACGCATCGCGTGGCGTATCTTATTGAAGAGAAGGCCATTAATCCTTGGAATATTTTAGCAATTACTTTTACCAATAAAGCTGCTAAGGAAATGCGTGAACGGGTAATTAAACTGTTGGGAGCAACGGGATCAGATATTTGGGTATCCACATTTCATGCTTTGTGTGTACGGATTTTACGCGCTAATATTGATAAAATTGGGTACAACCGAGCGTTTTCGATTGCAGATACAAGTGAACAAAAAACTTTAATGAAACATATTGTGGCTGATTTAAATTATGATCCCAAGAAGTTTGATCCTAAATCATTATTGGGAGCCATTTCGAACGCTAAAAATGAGTTGTTAACACCAGCCGATTATAAGGCTAATGCTAAAACTCCGTTTGAAGTTGTCGTGGCAGCCGCTTATGAAGAATATCAACGGCGTTTGAAAATTAATCAGGCATTGGACTTTGATGATTTGATTATGCAAACAATTACGTTGTTTCAAAAAGATCCTGATACGCTGAGCTTTTATCAAAATAAGTTCCACTATATTCACGTGGATGAATATCAGGATACGAATCAGGCCCAGTACACCCTGGTTAATATGCTCGCAAAACGATTTCAAAATATTTGTGTGGTTGGGGATGCCGACCAGAGTATTTACGGTTGGCGTGGTGCCGACATGCAAAATATTTTGAACTTTGAGAAAGACTATAAAAATGCTCAGGTAATTTTACTGGAGCAGAATTATCGATCGACAAAGAAAATTTTGGATGCTGCTAACTCGGTTATCAAACACAACACAACGAGACGTCCTAAAAAGCTGTGGACGGACAATGACGATGGCGAGGATATTACCTATTATCGGGGCCAGAGTGAAAATGATGAAGTACATTTCATTGTTCAACAAATTAAACAGCAAATGGAAGATAATAATTATCAATTTGGCGACTTTGCGGTTTTGTACCGAACGAATGCACAATCGCGGGCAGTTGAAGACACATTTCTGAAATCAAGCATTCCTTATACAATGGTTGGTGGGCATAAGTTCTACGACCGAAAAGAAATTCGGGATGTTTTGGCTTACTTAACGTTGCTGGCCAATCCAGATGATTCCATGAGTTTTGAGCGGATCATTAATGAGCCCAAACGTGGCATTGGAACAAGTTCAATTGAAAAACTGACCGCTTTTGCTAATTATAATCATTGGTCCTTATTCGAGGCCGCCCAAAATGTTGAAGTTGCTAATGATCTTGGGGGACGAGCTAAGAATGCGATTGATTCATTTGCTACAATCATGACAGATCTCAAGAAAATGGCTGAATTTGTACCGATTACAGATTTGACCGAGCAAGTTTTGGACAAAACGGGTTACCGGGCTGAGCTGAAGAAATCACGTTCACTAGAAGCTGAAACTCGGCTTGAAAATATTGATGAATTTTTGACAGTTACTAAGCAGTTTGATGATAGTCATCAAGACGATGAAGAAACAACTGCCGAAACGCGCTTAGCTGATTTTTTGGCTGATTTAGCGTTAGTTTCTGATCAGGATAGTATGGAAGAAGAACCTTCAGCAGTTACGCTCATGACCTTGCATGCAGCCAAAGGACTTGAATTCCCAGTTGTATTCCTAATTGGGATGGAAGAGGGTATCTTCCCATTATCGCGAGCAGCAATGGATGAAGATCAGTTGGAAGAAGAGCGCCGGTTAGCGTACGTGGGAATTACACGGGCCCAAAAGAAACTCTACATTTCAAATGCCTATTCGCGAATGTTATACGGCCGTATTCAGAACAACCCAGCTTCTAGGTTTATCGATGAAATCGATCCCGATGTGTTGGAATCTGCTAATCAAACGGCGGGGGCAACTCCAAGTGGTTACAGCAATCAACAAAAATCATATCCGTTTGATCATAAGATGGAACGGGCAACGGCTACGACCTATCAGCGGCCACAGGCTAAGCCCCAAAAATATGATGGAACTGGTGCTGACAAAGTGAGATGGGCAGCTGGAGATAAAGTTCAGCATAAAGCTTGGGGAACCGGAACCGTTGTTAAAGTAACTGGTAAAGGTGAAGATGCAGAATTGGATATTGCTTTTCCAGATAAAGGGGTTAAACGATTACTGGCAGCATTTGCCCCAATTAGTAAGTTGGATTAATAAAAATCTTAATTTTAAAGAAATAAATAGTATTTACACAGGAAAAGCCTTGACAGTTTTTGGATCTAGTCCTCATAATTCAACAGTGAATTATGATTGAAACGGAGGAAATACACGGTGAATCTAAGGAAAAGTTTGATAGCAATCGCTTTATTATGTAGTACGGTGATGCTAGTGTCGTGTGGTAACAGTAGTCAAACGGGTTCTAACTCAAATAGTAAGTCAAATAGTACAAGTAGTTCCAAAAGTGGAAGTTACCAGGTAACTGGGCAAACTAATAGTAGTCAATATGCTGGTGTGATTAAAAACGGAAAGTATTTAACGAGTAAAGCACGGGGCATAACGGCTAGTGAAGATTCTGATAACTTAATGAATCTGAAGAGTTTTGAGGGTGGTTTGCAAGATATTTCGAAAAACGAATTTTCGCCTTCAAAGTATGTTTTTCAAGAGGGTCAATATTTGAATAGCAATACTGTACAGAATTGGTTGGATCGAAAGTCTAAATCAAATCCAGATGGTTTAAATCCGGCTAGCAATAAATCCACAACGCCAACTGGTCGTAATCCGATTTATTTGCAGAGCTTGGAAGAACAGGATTACATTCAAAAAAGTGGTAACAAGATGAAGCTTAGTGGCGTTACCATTGGTTTGGCAATGAATTCAGTCGATTATTACCGAAAGACCACTTATGGATCTCAATATCAAACAAATATTAGTGACGCGACGTTGGAAAAAGAAGGCAAAGCCATGGCTAAAGAGGTTTTGGCACGGTTGCGTAAGAAAAAAGCTCTCAAAGATGTTCCAATTATCATTGCAATCTATAAACAAGCCTCTAATGATAGTTTGATTGGTGGAAAATTTGTGAGCTATTCTGTGAACAACGGCGATTCAGTTGATAAATGGAAGGCACTTGATATTGAAAATGTGGTCTTCCCACTGAAAACTAATGAAACGGCACCTAATAGTAATGATTCAAATGCGTTTTCTAACTTTAAGACTGAGGTTGAAAACTTCTTCCCTAATTTAAGTGGCATTACGGCACAGGCTCAATATAAAAATGGGTCATTGCAAGGGATGAATGTGGCGGTCACGACACAGTTTTATAGTGAAACGGAGATCAATAGTTTTACGCAATTCTTAGCGGATCAGGCGGAAAAGTATTTGCCAAGTGGTGTTAAAATTGACATTACGGTAAGTTCAACGACAGATGGTGTGCAGAGTTTCTTGAGTCGTTCAAGTACGGCAAAGAGTTTCTCAACGCACGTATTTGGAAGTTATTAAAAAAAGAGTGTCTTAAAAAGGCGTTTAGCTCTCGAGCATAGCCTGGTAGTCGAATGATTCGGTTTAGGAATCGTTTGATTACCGTAGCTACTACTCCGCATTGTGGATGATTTTCGTTCCGAAAATCTTTTATGCTTNAGCCATTCTTGTGGCTGAAGTACAGCCGCAAGAAACATGGCAAGCGGAAAAATCTGTTCTTTTAGACACGTTTCGGATAGGCCGGAGTTCAGCAATAACAGTCTCGCACAAGATGTTCAAAATAAGCCAGGTAAATATATGTTAAAATAATTGATGGATTTGAAAGAAGGATAACACATGGCAAACGAAAATAAGATTGATAAATCGCAAGTAAAACATGTTGCCAGTTTGGCTAAGTTAGAGTTCGATGATGCTGATTTAGGCAAGTTCACAACGCAGTTAGGCGAGATCATGGATCTGTTCAATACGCTTAGTGAAGTAGATACAGACGGCGTAGAACCAACGTTTAGTGTGACAGACCAATTTAACACGATGCGTGAAGATGTCGCAGTTAACAGTCATCAGAAAGATGCCTTGTTGAAAAACGCGCCCGATACTCAGGATGGTTACATTCGAGTTCCCGCAATTATTGATGAAAGCGAAGGGGCAAACTAGATGAATTATTTTGACACAGATTTGACAACTTTACATACGAAGTTAGTCAACAAAGAAATCACCTCAGAACAATTAACAAAAGAGACCCTTGCCACAATTAAAGCAGATAACGAAAAATTAAATGCATATATTACTATTGATGAAGACGCTGCTTTAGCTACTGCAAAAGCGGTTGATGAAAAAGGAATCAACGCAGATAATCTCTGGGCTGGAATTCCGATTGCCATCAAAGATAATATTGTTACAAAGGGTTTAAAAACAACGGCAGCTTCAAAAATGTTGGCAGATTTCAATCCCATTTATGATGCAACCGTGATTGAAAAACTCCGAGCCAATGATGTCGTGATTATTGGTAAAACAAACATGGATGAGTTTGCAATGGGCGGTTCAACTGAAACGTCTTATTTCAAGACCACCCATAATCCTTGGAATTTGAGTAAAGTTCCTGGTGGATCTTCAGGTGGTTCCGCAACAACTGTTTCAGCTGGAGGTGTTTTAGCAGCCTTAGGAACTGACACTGGTGGTTCAATTCGTCAACCCGCTTCATTTACTGGCGTTGTTGGTGTAAAACCTACCTATGGTCGAGTTTCACGTTGGGGAATTATTGCGTTTGGTTCTAGTTTGGATCAAGTCGGTCCCTTTACGCGAACAGTTAAAGACAATGCCGCTTTATTAAACATCATTGCTGGTCATGATGACCATGATATGACTAGTTCTGACAAGGCGGTACCAGATTTTACTGCTGGCTTAGATGGCTCTGTCAAAGGAATGCGCGTGGCATTGCCTAAAGAATATTTAGGTGAAGGCGTGGATGAAAACGTCAAAAAAGCTGTTTTAGATGCTGCTAGTACTTTCAAATCACTTGGTGCAACAGTTGATGAGGTCTCTTTACCACATAGTAAATACGGAATTGCTGCATATTATATCATCAGTTCTTCAGAAGCTTCTTCAAACTTACAACGTTTTGACGGGATTCGTTATGGCTATCGTGCAAAAGATGTGAAGAACTTGGAAGACGTTTATGTACGTTCCCGTTCTGAAGGTTTTGGCAATGAAGTAAAACGCCGAATTATGTTAGGAACTTATTCTTTGTCAGCTGGTTTTTATGATGCATACTTCCGTAAGGCTGCTGAAGTGCGGACGTTAATGATCAATGACTTCAAGAAAGTATTTGAAGATCATGACTTTATCATTGGACCCACTGCACCAACACCAGCATTTGGTATTGGTGAAGATTCAAATGATCCGAAAAAAATGTATATGAATGATGTTTTGACGGTGCCTGTCAACATGGCTGGATTACCTGGGATGTCATTACCAGCTGGATTTAGTAACGACTTACCAGTTGGTTTGCAGATTATCGCAAAACCATTTGATGAACAAACTTTATATCGGGCCGGTTATGCATTTGAACAAGCAACTGACTTTCACAAAGCAACTCCAGAGATTGGGGGAGACAAATAATGAATTTTCAAACGACAATTGGACTTGAAGTCCATGTTGAATTAAAGACGAACTCTAAAATTTTTAGTCCTTCTCCTGTAGCTTTTGGTGATGATCCGAATGCCAATACCAACGTTATCGATTGGGGTTATCCTGGGGTTTTGCCAACGACAAACAAAGGAGTCGTGGAGTCTGGAATTAAGGCTGCGCTTGCTTTGCATGCCAAAATTGAACAGCATAATCATTTTGATCGGAAGAATTACTTCTATCCTGATAATCCAAAAGCTTATCAAATTACACAATCTGATAAACCAATTGCTCATGATGGTTGGATTGAAATCGAAGTTGATGGTGAGAAGAAAAAAGTCGGAATTGCTGAAATGCATATTGAAGAGGATGCGGGTAAAAATACCCATAATCCCAATGGCTATTCTTTTGTCGATTTAAACCGGCAGGGAACTCCTTTGATCGAAATCGTTTCTAAGCCAGATATTGCCTCACCTGATGAGGCTTATGCGTATCTGGAAGCTTTACGTCAACGGGTTCAGTTTACCGGTGTGTCTGATGTGAAGATGGAAGAAGGGTCTATGCGAGTTGATGTCAACATTTCAATTCGTCCTTATGGATCTGACAAATTCGGAACCAAAACTGAAATTAAAAACCTGAACTCGTTTAATTATGTGCGTAAAGGTCTTGCTTATGAAGAAAAACGCCAACAACAGGTTTTGATGTCTGGTGGAACTATTCAACAAGAAACCCGTCGTTTTGACGAAGCATCTGGTCAAACAATTTTGATGCGGGTTAAAGAGGGGGCTGATGATTATCGGTACTTCCCAGAACCAGATTTGCCTGCCTTAGCGATTAGCGATGACTGGATTAAATCAATTGGCGAAAGCATGCCAGAAATGCCAGGAAAACGTCGTGAACGTTACGTTAAAGAACTTGGATTAAAAGATTATGATGCTATGGTCTTGACGCAGACAAAGGAAATGTCAGACTTTTTTGATACAACTGTTAAAAATGGGGCCGATCCTAAAATGACGGCCAACTATTTAATGGGTGATGTGAATGCTTATCTTAACGATCAACAAGTAGATTTGCAGGATACAAAGTTAACGCCTAATAATTTGGCTGGCATGATCAAAATGATTAGCGATGGCACAATTTCTACAAAAATTGCTAAAAAAGTTTTCAAAGCCATTACTCAGGGTGAAGAATCAGTTGCTTGGGTTAAGAGCAAGGGATTGATTCAGCTTTCTGATCCTGCTCAATTAACACCAATTATCAAGGGTGTTGTTGATGATAATCAGCAATCTGTTGATGACTTTAAAAACGGAAAAGATCGGGCCGTTGGGTACTTAGTTGGTCAAGTTATGAAACAAACTCATGGTCAAGCCAACCCTAAAGTTGTCAATCAGATCTTGATGGCTGAATTGAAGAGTCGGTAAAGGCGTTAGTAATTAAATTAGTTTAAACGTGTCCCAAAAGGCAGCCCCCTCCGTTTAGCTACGGTAATCAAACGATTCCAAGTGTGAATCATTCGATTACCTAGGCTATACTCGGAGCCTAAACACCTTTTGGAACACTCTCGGAGGAACAACACCATGCAAAAAAGAGCTCGGGTCATCTATAACCCAACTTCAGGACGAGAAGTTTTAAAACAGAGCATGATCGATATCTTAAATATTTTAGAGCAGGCTGGTTTTGAGGCTAGTGCCTATGCAACAACCCCCAAACCCAATTCTGCCCAAAATGAAGCCCGGCGCGCTGCCAAAAATGGCTTTGATTTAATCGTCGCGGCTGGTGGGGATGGCACCATCAATGAAGTTGTTAACGGGATTGCAGACTTGCATTTCCGCCCAATGATGGCTATCATTCCAGCTGGGACCACCAATGATTATGCTCGGGCTTTAAAAATTCCTCGGGAAGATCCTGTGGCTGCTGCTAAAGTAATTTTGAAAAATCAGCGTATCAAAATGGATATTGGTAAAGCCAGTGAAAACTACTTTATTAATATTGCTGCGGGTGGTTTATTAACAGAACTCACTTATGATGTGCCTTCAAATATGAAGAGTATTTTTGGATATTTAGCTTATTTGGTTAAAGGTGCCGAGTTGCTGCCACAAGTTAAACCAGTTGATATGGATATCGAATATGATGGCGAACATTTTCGCGGAAAAGCTTCCATGTTTTTCTTAGCGTTAACCAATTCAATTGGTGGATTTGAACAAATTGTGCCGGATGCTTCGTTAGATGATGGCCGGTTTACCCTGATCATCGTTAAGGCTTCGAACTTGGTTTCACTTTTACATTTAATGGTTAAAGCGTTGAACGGTAATCATATCAATGATCCCCGCATTATTTATCGGAAGCCTAAAAAAGTTCGGGTTAATCCGGTGAACGATCGTGTTATGGTCAATATTGATGGTGAGTATGGTGGAGATGCACCGATGGACTTTAAAAATTTGCATAAGCATATTGAAATGTTTGCAAATTTGGATAAGATTCCGGATGATGCATACAATTTAACTGAGCCAAAGGTTTCAAAAGCTGAAGAGAACTTTATTAAGCAAGTTAAAAAACTTCCAGAAGATGGTGAGCCTAAAGAGACAGAACCAGAATAAAAATAATTAAAAAACCGTCCTTGGGCGTGATGAGAAGATTAGTGATGACGTGTCACTAGCACCATGTTTTAAAGGGACGGTTTTGTGGATTTTACTTACAAAAGAAAAATGAGGAAAAATATGAAATTTAGAGCACCAGTTTCAAAAAATGAAACGTATGACGTCACGATTATGGATTTAACTTATCAAGGAATGGGAGTCGCAAAAATTGATAGTTTTCCAATTTTTGTTGCTAACAGTTTACCTGGTGAAGAAATTGTGATGAAAGTTACAAAAGTTGCCAAAACATATGCGTTTGGACGGGTTGAAGAATGGAAATCCAAGAGCCCTAATCGGGTTGAAATTAAGGATGCCCAGTATACGCAGACAGGAATTGCACCTTTACAACATTTAGCTTACCCAGCACAATTGGAATTCAAGCAACATCAAATTCAGGAATTATTCTATAAAGTCCATCTTAATTCGATTGAAGTGAGTCCAACAGTTGGAATGGATAAACCTTATGGATATCGGAATAAGGCGCAGATTCCTGTTCGCCGAGTTAACGGTCAATTGACAACCGGTTTTTATCGTCGGAATAGCCATGAGTTAGTTCCGATTGAAAACTTCTATATTCAGGACCCTGAAATTGATAAGGCAATTATTGTGGTCAGAGATATTTTACGTAAATATCATACTGAACCATATAATGAAACCAATCATACCGGCGTTATCAAAACAATTATGGTTCGTCGTGGTCATTATTCACACGAAATGATGATTGTGTTGATCACCCGGGCAAAGAAAATTCCAATGAACTTCGAGATTGTGGAAGAAATTCGCAAACAATTACCAGAAGTTAAGAGTATCGTTCAAAATATTAATGCGGCACAAACTAACGTCTTAATGGGTAAAGAAGAAAAACTTCTCTGGGGCAGCGGTGTTATTCATGATACATTGCTGGGGCTAACCTTTGCCATTTCCGCTGATTCATTCTATCAGGTAAACCCAGTGCAAACCGAAAAGCTTTATGACCTTGCCATTAAAAAGGCTGGTTTGACAGGGAAAGAAACTGTCATTGATGCGTACTGTGGAATTGGAACCATTTCGTTAGCGATGGCTCAGCATGCGAAAACTGTTTATGGTGTTGAAGTCGTGGACAAAGCAATCCAAGATGCTAAGATTAATGCCAAATTAAACAAGATTCATAATGTGAAATTCTTTACAGGTAAGGCTGAAGACCAGATGGACCAATGGCAACATGATGGCTTAGAACCAGATGTTATCGTGGTTGATCCGCCTCGAAAGGGTTTGGCACCTGAGTTCATTACCGCAGCTACTGCAATGCAGCCAAAACGGTTTGTGTACGTCAGTTGTAATCCATCAACCTTAGTCCGGGATGTACAAATCTTTATGGATAATGGGTACCACGTAGATCAACCAGTTGTTCCAGTTGATCAATTCCCACAGACGCCCCATGTGGAAAGTGTCACAGTGTTAGTAAAAGACTAATAAATAAAAATAAATCAATTCTACAAAACCAGTTTTTTAGTTGGCAATAAGTGGGATTGATTTATTTTTTTTGAAAACTATTTTATTACTAGTTGTTTATAGATGCGCTACTTTTTAGTAGCAAGATTACTGATTTTAAGATATACTATACATGAGTGAGAGAGGGAGTTAATGGTTTGAACACAAGCGAAGCTCTAGCAAGATTGAAATATTTAATCTCTAAAAATCAATTTATTCTTGTAAATCGTCGTGCAAGTCACGCTCAAGCTGTTACATCTTCTTTGGCTAAAGTAATTGTTAATCAATTGTCCATTACCGATTTTCAAAAACATGAGGAAGATCGTGACCGACTAAACGAATTTGTTTGGGTTTATAAAGCAGAATACGGAGAAGTTTATTATATTAAGTTTAAATTTATTAATGATAACAACATGGTAAAATTCATTAGTTTTCATATATCAAATTAACTCAGGAGGTAAGATGATATGACGAATACGTATATTAAGGATTATACAAATACATTTATGATACATGGTCATGAGTATGAAGTTACCGCACCTGCCCGTTTTGATAGTGAAACTAACGAATTGATTGACGATACTAAGTTGGACGATCAAGCCGTTGAGATTGCTAATCAAATGTATCGTGATGACAAGGGATTGGTTTCACCTGAGGAGATCAAAAAATATCGAGCTAAGATTGGATTGTCACAGCGCGAGTTTGCAAAACTGCTTGGTTGGAGTCCTAATACCGTTGCCTTATATGAAACTGGTGCATTTCCTTCTAAATCTAATAACAAAATATTAAAAGCTTTGATGAACGATGATCATTTTTTAAATACATTAATTGTTGATGATGACACATTACCAGAAGTTGTCGTTCAAAAAGTGAAAGATTATTTGAATACAGCAAGTGATGAAGTTATTATGGCAGTTGCACCAAAGCCTAAATTTACCGCGATTCAATTAACAAATTGGTATCGTGTGACTAATTATTTTCAGGCTCAAGAAGATCTAAATGTCGAAGAATTGACTCAAATGAAAGTTGTTAAGTTATTGTATTTTGCTTTTGGAAGATATGCTGTAAGAACGCACGGTAAGTTGTTTACATCGCGGATATTGGCAATGCCCTATGGACCAGTGGTAGAAGAAGTTCATAAAAAGTTTAATGGTCAAAGAGGAATTGTTGCGAACGGTCTGGATGATACCGCGTTTGATGATTTTAGTGAAATTCAAGCAAACTCTGAAATATCCGGATTGCTTTCCGAAATTCTGGATGATTATGGCGAGAAAACTGCTGCGGGATTAAGTCGAATAACACATCAAGCAGGTTCTCCTTGGTCATTAACGGGTCAAGGAGTTATTAATCCAACGTTAATTGCTGAAACTTTTGCTCGAAATGTTGAGGAATAACACAAAATTAATTCAAAATAAATCAATCCTATGAAAGCCAATTGGACTTGGCGTTAAATGGGTTTGATTTATTTTTTTGCTAAATATTGAAGGTGGTCGTATTATAGCAGTTATATTAGTTACATTTATGTAGTGAAAAATTAAGTGTCCAAACGAGGAGCTGCCTTAATTGAAAAAAGATAATGAAGCTGTCATTCATGAAATTTTAAAGACCATTGAAAAGTATCAAACGATCATCATTCATCGTCACAAGGATGCAGATCCTGATGCGATTGGCAGTCAAATTGGGTTGGCTCAAGCGCTAAGAGTCTCTTATCCTCAAAAGAATATTTATACAGTTGGTAAAGATGAACCACTTTTTGACTGGATTGGGCCGATGCAAGATGTTGCTGATCAAATATATCAGGATACTTTAGTGATTATTGTAGATACAGGCAGCCGCGATCGTATTTCAGATATGCGTTGGGACCGAGGCGCACAAACGATCAAAATTGATCACCATGTTAATGTGGATGCTTTTGCGGATATTAACTGGTCGGATGAATCTTTCTCAAGTGCTTCGGAAATGATTTATTGTTTAATTTACCAATCCAAGGGTAATTTACATCTTACGCAAGATGGAGCACGTTGTTTATATGCTGGAATCGTTGGTGATACAGGGCGTTTTTTGTATGATGATACAAGTTCATATACTCTGCAGGTTGCATCTGAATTACTGAAATTCGGTTTTGATGCACCGACTGTTAATCGACATGAGGATGATATTTCTCCTAATGTAGCAAAAATGGTGGCCTATGCCTTACAAAACTTAGAAATTGAAGATAGTGGGGTTGGTCATATCATTTTAAAGCGTGATATCATCCAAAAATTTGGACTATCCTCAGGCGAGCTAGATGCTGTTATTCCAGTGATAGGGAGAATATCTACTATCCAAATTTGGGCGATATTTAGAGAAAAATCAGATGGTAAATATCATGTTAATTTGCGTTCTAAAGGAACAGTTATCATTGATATTGCCAAAAAGCATCATGGCGGTGATCACCCACTCTCTAGTGGTGCTACTGCTAATGATTTAGGCGAGGTCCAACAAATTATTGAAGAATTAAACGAATTAGTTGTAAATGAATGATTAAAAAACAGATTAATTTACAAAGGCAGCTGGCCAACAAGGGTCAAGCTTCTATAAAACTAATCTGTTTTTATTTTCCTCGATAATACCGAGTAGTCAGATAGTAAACGGGGATTCCCAGCAATGTAATCAAAATTCCCACAACTGCTAACCAAAATTCTGTCACGATTGTAGTGACTAAGATGAAAATCCCACCAATAATGGCAATCGCAGGGACCACCGGATATCCGGGTACCTTATAAGGGCGTTCTAAATTCGGTTCGCGTTTGCGAAGGATGAACACGGCAATAAAAAGCAGAAGACTGAAAATCCACATGACAAATACCAGCATATCAGTTAATAAGTCAAAGCTTCCTAACAACATCATGAACGCTGCGATCGCAAATTGAAGGATTCCAGCTCCGTATGGAGAGCCCGAATTCCGACCAACCTTACGAATAAACTTGCTAAAAGGTAGCGTCTTTTCTTCGGCCATGGCTAACGGTACCCGCATACCAGTCATGGTGTAGCCATTGATTGCTCCGTAAACTGAAATTAAAATGCCAATTGTGACTAGTTTGCCACCCATTGTGCCAAACAGATGAATGGCAGATTCAGAGGCAGCATTTAAATTTCCAGCAATATCTGAAATCGGAAGCGTTCTTAAGAAAACTAAATTAATGAGTGTATAAATAATTGTGATCAGAGCCAGGCCCCAACCAATGGCGCGCGGCAAATCCTTTTTTGGATTCTTCATTTCACCAGCAATGGCACCCACACCGAGCCAGCCGTCGTAAGCAAACATGGTTGCTAACAGGCCACTACTAAAGGCGCCCGCTAAACCGGAATGGGAAGTGAGGTGGGTTGGGATGAAATGAAGGGCTACGGTACCTGGCGTTAATAGTCCCACAATCACAATCACGACAATCGGAATAAGCTTGATGATCAATGTCCAGGACTGTAACCGACTCGCAGCCTTGGCACCAAGAAAGTTGATCAAGGTAATGGATAATCCGGCGATCAGTGCGATTGGCAAACTAGTTTGTGAGCTCAAATGGAAAAGGTCCACGACTTGGGTACCAAACACAATCGAAAGGGCCGCGATGTTGGCCGGAAAATAGATTAAGCTCTGTGCCCAGCCAAATAGATAGGCAGGTAATTTTCCATAGGTATATTCGAGATATTTAACGGCACCACCAGTTAGTGGGATGGCGGCCGCTAATTCAGCACTGGTCAGTCCGGCACAGATGGTCAAAAGGCCGCCGACTATCCAGGCCAGTATGGTGAGCCCCGCTGATTGTGTGGCACTAACGACACTTGCCACTTTAAAGAAGACGCCACCGCCAATGACCGTTCCCATGACGGTTGCTAAGGCCGCAAAGGTGCCAACTTCTTTTTTTAAACCATCGTTTTCTGGTTGCATGATCATGGTCTCCTCTTTTTGTAGTAGCCGTATCATTATAGCAGAAACCCACGTGGATATAAAAACTTTGCGTGGGTTGAAGAGAGGACCCTAATTCAGCTTAAATTGATTTGGTGTACAATGAATAAAAAGCAACGGTTAGGGATGAATTGATTTGGCTCGCAAAAATATCAAACCGATTTATAGTAATACCTATAAACACAAACGAAAGATTAACTGGAAAAAATGGCTCTGGATTCTTCTGATTATTGTCGTGATTGGCTCTGGAATTACCGGATGGCATTTGTGGCACGTGCATCAAGCTCAAACTTTACGACAATATCCGATTCGAGGAATTAGCGTTTCTCAACAAGATGGGTTTGTGGATTTTGAGGGTGTCAAAAAGGCCGGCATGTCGTTTGCTTATTTGCGAACGACTAGTGGCACGACTTATTTTGATGACAATTTCTCCGCAAATTATGATCGGATTCAAGGAGCTGATTTGAAGATCGGTGTTTACCTAATGTTTAGTTTTAGCAAGTCGGCTAAGGATCAAGCTAAATATTTTGAAGAAAAAGTTGGCTACAAAGTTGGTAATTTACCGATTGCAATTCAAGTGGCGTACTATGGTGACTACGCAAATAATCCCCCTAACAAAGCTAAACAGGGAAAAAAGTTGCAGGAGTTGACTCGTAATCTAGCTAATTATTATGCAACGCCTTGTGTGATTTGGACAACGCCGACAATTTCTAAACAAATGATCACGCCGTACCTTTCAGACAGTCGCCAATGGCTTGTTGTGAAAAATTTAGCTGCCTTGCGAAAACAAAAACTCAATGCGCAAACTGAATTTGTGCAATATAGTGATGGTGCTGATTTAAAGGTGGATGGTCAAAAATCTAGTTTTGCGACTTCTGTATTTACTGGTAAACGACAAACTTGGCAGGAAATTAATTAAAAAAGTAGCCAGCATCTGATTACAGATGCTGGCTTTTACTTGTTTAAGGATTTTTGGTAATTTTATAGTTACTGAATAGGATTGGGTAGGTTTCATTTTCAGTTTCGTCATAAATTGAAACAGGGCGTTCTTCGTTAGCCCGAATGCGAATATGGTAACCATAATTATCTAGAAAGGTGATGGAATATTTATCCCAGCTTTCGACTTTAACTTTTACCGGATGCTTATCGATAAGAAGGTCAAAATTGGGACGAATTTCAACAGTGTGGATGCGATTGGAACTATTTGTCCGATAATTCCAAGAACCGACAAAAAATAACGGATTGTCTGGATCCGGAAGGTCTTGTTTGTGTAGCTTTTTGGAAGTTAATATACCAGTTAGAAATGAAGCAACCACTAGGGCAATACTCTTAGGCTTCATTTTCATCGCATCCTTTCAAATGACTGCTTACACTTAAATAATAGCATTTGTACTTGTTAAACACACGTAAAATTAATTAAATTTTACCGATTTTTAGAAAGTGGCGGCTTTTAAATATACTTACTTTGTTAACACTGATAAAATGGAATAGGAAGTAAACAAAATTGGAGGGCAAATCATGATTAAACTGGGAATCATTGGCACCAATTGGATTACACAGCAATTTGTAGAAGCGGCCCATGCGACCGGAAAATATCAATTAACAGCGGTTTATTCGCGAGCGACTGAAAAAGCAAAAAAATTTGGTGAAAAGAATGGGGCAACTGTCTTTTTTGATAATTTAAACGCCTTTTTCGAAAGCGACGCAATTGACACGATCTACATTGCTTCGCCGAATAGCTTGCACTTTGAACAAGCTAAGATGGGAATTGAAAATGATAAGTATGTGATCGTTGAAAAACCGATTGTTTCAAACATCAAACAAATGGAAGTTTTACGAGAGACACTTGAAAAGCATCCGCAAGCACGGTTGTTTGAAGCAGCCCGACAGGTTCATCAACAAAACTTTACAGTTGTTAAGGGGCAAGTTGCGATGCTTGACCGCGTTCAGGGGGCAACCTTAACTTACATGAAGTATTCAAGTCGTTATGATGCTGTTCTAGCTGGCGAAACACCGAACGTCTTTACACTGAAGTTTGCGGGTGGCGCTTTGCAAGATCTCGGCGTGTATGTGGCCTATGATGCGGTTGGTTGGTTTGGGATGCCTGATGACGTTGCTTATTACCCAACGCTGATCTCAACACGAGTTGACGGTAAGGGAGTCGCAATTCTGCGTTATCCAGAGTTTGACGTCACTTTAAATATTGGTAAGACTAGCAATTCATATTTGAGTTCAGAAATTTATGGGTTAAAAGATACGATCGTGATGGATAGTCCCGCTGAATTAGAAAAAGTGAGCTTACGAGATGAGACGGGCAAGGAAACGTCAATTGGTACGAAGCCTGCAGACAATCCCATGATTCCAGAAGCTGAAGATTTTGCCCGGGTGATTAATGATCCCCAGAATGAGAAAAATGATCATGATTATTGGACATGGCTTGATTTAAGCCAAAATGTTACCAAGTTACTATACAATTTACGTCAATCCGGCAAAATTGTTTTTCCGGATGATGCTCAAATAGACAGATAGGAATTGAAAATGGATAAGGAATTTGAACAATTTTTTCAGCAACAAGGTTTTAAAACGGCTACCGAAATTCAAATGGCAGTTTATGAGCCCCTGAAACAGGATCGTTCGGTGATTGGTTTAGCGCCCACTGGTTCTGGTAAGACATTGGCTTTCACAATCCCGTTATTAGAGAAGACTGTTCCTGGCGATGGCACTCAGATTTTGGTATTGTCACCTTCACAAGAACTGGCTGTGCAGACTACCGACGTTTTTCGTCAGTGGGGAGCTGTTAACAAAATCAAGGCGACTTCTCTAACTGGTGGTGCGAACATGCAACGTCAGATTGAACGCTTGAAAAAGCATCCAGAGGTTGTTGTGGGAACTCCAGGTCGAATGTTGTCACTAATTCATGAAAGTCGGTTGAAGTTGAAAGATATTCAAACGATTATTGTGGATGAAGCGGATGAACTGTTAACTGGCGATACGTTAGATGAAGTTCGTGAAATTGTGATGGCTTCCCCAACGGATGTGCAGTTAGGCTTTTTCTCGGCAACTCAAACGCATACCCCTAAGGAACTTGAAACAATCTTTGGCGTGGACATTGAAGAGTTTGATGTGCGCCAGACAGATAAGACACAAGGTGAAGTAATTCATGGGTTGGTTCGGGTTGCTGATAATAAGAAAGTCGTTTATTTACGGCGTTTGGCAAAACTCAAGCATTTTCAGGGATTAGTTTTCTTTAATCATGTGTCGACCTTAGAACATGTGGCTGCTGAGTTGAAACATGAACATGTGTCGAGTGTGAAATTGGCTGGTCATCAAGTCCAAACGGAGCGGGCAACCGCCATGCGAAAGTTCCGAAAAGGTGAAGCAAAATTGATGTTGACGACCGAAATGGCAGCTCGCGGACTGGACATTGCCAACTTGCCAGCCGTGATTAATTTTGATTTACCACAAGATGCCATTGCGTATACCCATCGAACCGGACGAACGGGACGAATGGGAAATACCGGAATGATTGTCAATATGGGAAATGATCATGATTTACGTAATTTGCGTAAATTGCTTCCAGAAACAACTTTCAAGCCCCTGTATCTCATGCATGGTAAACTGACGGATGAGCTTGAAGAAGTTGAGCCAGAGCGCCCAGCTGAAGCAACGAATGAAGCAAAAAGTGATGAGGCAAAATCGGAAGTTGATCCAAACGCGACCGTTGTGATGATGCCCGCAGTTACACCTAAAAAAGTAACTAAAAAGTATCCGGCTAAACCTAAGAATACCAAACCAGCTTATATTGGCGGCAAACCAAAAAAGCATGCGAAACATAATAAGCATTCTAAGAAAAAGGGAATGCGGCATAAGAATATTGAACGAAATGATAGGAAGAAATAAAAATGACAACACCTTTAAAAACATTAACTATTGCTGGCAGTGACACAAGTGCTGCTGGTGGTATGCAAGCAGATTTAAAAACTTTTGAAGAATTCGGCACTTACGGGATGGTTGCTTTAACCTGTATTGTGACGATGGATCCAGCTGACTGGAGTCACCATGTGAATCAAGTGGCACCGCAGCTTATTAAAGATCAATTGGCAACCGTATTTAGCGGTGGCAATCCAGATGCAATGAAAACGGGGATGCTTGGTGATCAAGAGACTGTTGAAATTGCGTATCATGCGATTAAAGATCATCATCTAAAAAATGTGGTGATCGACCCCGTAATGATTTGTAAGGGTGAAGCGGATGTGTTGAATCCAGATGCGGCTAACGCGATTCGTGATTTATTAATGCCACTGGCTGATGTAGCAACGCCTAATTTATTTGAAGCTGGCGTTTTATCTGGGATGGGCACTTTGCACAATTTGGATGAGATGAAACAAGCTGCCAAGAAGATTCAGGAGTTAGGCGCTAAAAACGTGGTTGTTAAAGGCGGCAAGGGGCTTAAAAGTGATGACGCTGCGGATGTCTTTTATGATGGCAAGACTTTTGAAACCCTTAGTGCCAAGAAACAAACCACTGATCGGAATGCCGGAGCGGGATGCACGTTTGCGGCTGCCGTTACCGGTGGCTTAGCAAATGGTCTAAGCGTGAGCGATGCAGTTCATTTAGCAAAGAAATTTGATACAGCTGCCATTCAAAATGGTTTTGACTTAAATAAGTTTTTAGGACCTGTATTTCACCCAGCTTATCGGATGGAAAAAGTGGGTAAATTGATTTAAAATTTCCCTAATTTTTTTAAATTTTTTAAAAAATCGTACAAGAAAACATCTCTATAAGTCTGGAGACGTTTTCTTTTTTTATTATTAAAAATGTACCGATTGTTAGTGTAAGGTTTTCCTAGATGGTCAA
>NZ_JQBD01000022.1 GCF_001437255.1 Pediococcus damnosus
AACAAAGTTTCAAAATATATAATACGAGGGGATTGGGATATGAAGAATAAGTGGAAAAAGCTAGGCACGGCGACACTTTTATTATCAATTACATTGGCAGGTTGTGGAACAGCCAAGAGTTCAGAATCTAAAGAACAAAGTTTTAGCGTTATGGAGCAGTCGGATTTACTATCGATTGATAGCTCTAAGTCCATTGATTTAACCTCCTTCAACATGATTAATAACAGTCAAGAAGGATTGTATCGAGTTGCCAAGGGAAACAAGGTAGTTGCAGGATTGGCAGAAAAGGTTGTTAAACCTACCAACAATGGGAAAACGTACACGTTTAAATTGCGTAAAGGTTTGAAATGGAGTAATGGGGATGCTTTAACCGCCAAAGATTTTGTTTATTCATGGCGGCGAACGGTTAATCCAGATACGAAGGCTGGGTATGCCTATATCATGGATAATGTGAAAAATGCGACGGCAATTAATGCTGGGAAGATGAAGCCAAGCAAGTTGGGGATCAAGGCTTTAGATAAACGAACTGTCCAGGTCACTCTAACGCAAGCAACACCATACTTTAAGTATCTGATGGCGTTTGGAACGTTTTTCCCACAGGATCAAAAAGCAGTTGAAAAGTATGGCTCAAAGTACGGAACTGCCAGCAAATACATGGTTTACAGTGGTCCGTTTAAGATGGAAGGTTGGAGTGGCACCAATATGAGTTGGAAGTTAGTTAAGAACGATAAATATTGGGATAAGAAGAACGTGGCCTTAAGTAAAATTCCAGTAAAAGTTGTGAAGGATCCTAATACAGCCTTGAACCTTTATCAAGGGGGCAAATTGGATGATGCCTTACTATCCGGTGAGCAAGCTACGCAAGAGAAGAATAATAAGGCCTTCGTGAAGTATTCGGAAGGGCAAACTGCTTATCTTGCCATGAACTTCAAGAAGGGTAAATCGACAGCTAATGTGAATGCGCGGAAGGCAATCTCCTTAGTTATCAATCGAAAGACGTTAACCTCTAAAGTTTTGGCAGATGGTTCTACACCAGCAACCGGATTTATGCCAGCTAACTTTGTTAAAAATCCAAAAACTGGCACAGATTTCACTAAAGATGCCAGCAACTCAGAAGCCGTTGAATATAATGTTGCTAAAGCTAAAGCGTACTGGAAGACAGCCCTTAAGGAAACCGGCAAAACTAAGATGAACTTTACCTTGGTGGTTAGTGATGATGATTCCCAGAAGAAAGTTGCTGAATCTGTTCAAAGTGCTGTTGAACAGAATTTGCCCGGGGCCACAGTTACGCTGCGGTCATTGCCTACCAAGGGTGCTCAAAGTGCAGAGCTTAGTGGCAATTTCGATATGGCCGTTGTCCGCTGGATCGGTGATTACACGGATCCCCTGACATTCGCTCAATTGGAAACCACAGGGAATACGTATAACTATGGAAGCTTCTCTAACAAGACTTATGATAGTTTGGTAGCTGCCACAAATGGTAAGGATTCTAATAACGAACAGAAACGCTACGAAGATTTTGTTAAAGCTGAGAAACTTTTGATGGACCAAGAAGCCGTTGTGCCACTTTATCAAGCGGTCCAAACGCAATTGGTAAATCAAAAAGTTAAAGGCGTTGTGTTCCATCCAACTGGTGCCCCTTATGATTATAAATGGGTGCACGTTGAAAAATAGGTAGCAAAAAAGAGCTAATCCCGTGAGGTTAGCTCTTTTAGTTTGAACAATTTTTAGAGGTTCTTATCCATATTAAATGTTAATTTTGAAAGGGTTAGCCCTTCTGTTAACAAGTGGTAGAACAAGGACATGGTGCGTTTCTTCATTGCGGCAACTGTTTCGTGGTTAGCATTTGTCAAATACTCAGTGAGTTTTTCACCAGAATAGTTGGCTGCTTTTTTGTCAGTAGCGGCTACCAAACCACGTAATTGTTCTTGAGAAGCCGTGATATAGTCGGTATCTTCTTGAACAAACTTGTTGTAATGACCTTCCACAACTGAGGAAAGGGCCCGATACATCCAATAAGCATCGTCCAAGTTCATAGTTTCTGAAGTGTCACTGTAGCTTGGGTCCGTGTCTGTTGCGTTATTGTAGAACGGTACGTAAGGACAAAAAGCTGGGACACCAAAGTTTAACCAGAAAATCGCAGAGAGTTCTTCAGGCACATTGTTGCGAATCTGCAAAACATGTGAGTTTTGAGTCCGGTTCATGGAGATTGGTCGGAACTTCAAGCGATCTTTGTCATCAGCATGGCCAAATGGATCGTAAGGAGTTTCGTTGTAGTGGGAGCTCAAAATGTAACTCACATCTTCAACAGAAATCTTGTGTTCTGTATGGCAGATAAAAGGTAATTCAGGAGATTGAGGATCTTGTTCGATCTCTGGATTCAAGTAATGTTGACCAAACCAAACACGTGGGGTGTTGTAGTGGCGGTCTTTTTCATTTGAAGTACCGAAAATATGACGGAAGTTCCAGCCAGTTTTATCAGGATTTAAATGATTAGTTTCAACGAATTTTTGAATATTTTCTGACCACATAAAGTTGTCAGGATCATTGAAATCAATTTGCTGAATGGCAACTTGATTAGCTGCAACAGCGTAGGCATCATCAGGGATGCGTTGGGCAACCCATTGATGACCAGTGACAATTTCCATGTACCAAACATCGTGTTTGTCACTGAAAATGACCCCGTTACCTTCAGGAGAACCATATTTGGCAATTAATTTACCTAAATAAGCAACGCCGTCTTTGGCAGAGTTAATATATGGTAAAACCATGGTTGGCATGCTGTCTTCAGCTAAGCCATCAACAACAAAAGGATCGTAAGCTAATGATTTAGGATTACCGTAAACACTTTCGGTTGCACTCATAGCGACATTTTTTTCATTAAAGCCACTTTCGTCATAGATCCCATCTTTATCAGGGTTGATATTAGGTACGGCACTGTGACGATAGCCATTGCTTGGTAATTTGGCAGTGAAGCCATTCTGTGATGAAGTAATGGTTTCATTGACATCGTGTTCTGCGGGATGCATATAGAAACGATGAGGTGCGACTGGCAAAAATGTGTCATCATTGCGGGCAATCATTGTTGATCCGTCAATGGAAGCATTTTTACCGACTAAAACAGTTGTACAAGCTTTTTCAATCAATGTAAAAACTCCCTTTATATATATTTGATAAACCCATTCTACCCCAAATTAAAAAAGACTTCATGAGTGACAAGTTAAAGAGCTGTGTGGAGAATGATGGCTTACATTAAAGCGGTACCATTACGATTGGATTTTTGAATAAATAGAGAATTGATTATAAGTTTCAGGTAGGCAAGGAAGAATAATATGAAAAATGGTAAAATTAGTCATAAAAGTGGGAAAGGAGTTGTTTTTTGTGAATGTTCAACGTGCAAATAGCTTTTTCATTAGTAGCATTGTCTTCTCACTAGTTATATCTTCTATTTTTCCAAGCACATGGGTTAAAATCCTTTTAACGATATTTGTAGTATTAGCTCTAATCAATACGCTGTGGGTGGATCAAAAGAAAAAGAAATAAATTAATTTTGTTTAATCTTGAATATGTAAAGTTTATAAATATGGGGGAAAATATCAATGTCAGAATATTTTAAAGGATTGTTCAAAAGAACACCAAAGGAATGGGCAATTATATTAGGAACAGGAATCGTGTTGGCCCTTTTGGAGGTTTTTGTTTTTTCAAAAAGTACTGTCTTGCCATTCGTTCTTTTCATTCTCTGGTGCTTGCTCATAGATTATATTGATGCTCGGGGCAAAAAAAGCAAAGAAAAATAATGCCTGATGATTTTAAGTAAATTGCTATCAAGCATAAGGACAAAATTCATTACCATAGGCAGGTTTTTAAGGCAGGTTTTTAAAAATGGAAAAAGTGCAAAAAGCGTTAATTAATCTTCTCAATATGGGATTACAAGATGATAATGTATCAGATGACTGGAATTATGATGTTGAAGAAGATGGACATCTTCATATTTTCGTGGCCAAGGTAACTACTGCGTTCTTTATTTTAAGTTTAATAGGTAATATGGCTGTAGAATTCACTGTCTCGTACTCTTATGATCCCGATGATATGGAACATGTTCTGCAAAATGTTTCTAAAGATGAACCTATTGAGATAGATATCAGTGCAATTCCGAAAAAGGTCATGGCATTCTATAAACGATGTTAGTAAGGATAGTTTTTCGCAAATTGTCAGAATCACTTTTAGTTGCTTTGTGTGCTATTTTATATGAAGATAAATACAGAAATGGAGTGATCGATAATGTTATTTTCACAATTAGTATTAGGATACGGCGGTTTAACGCATATTCCGTTTCCCCGAACCACAGCTAAAATTTTGGCACTTTTGATCATTGTCATTGGTGGCTATCTTTATAAGTGGTGGCAGAATCGCTGATGAGTTCGATGAAAATTACGCTAAAAGAGTTATACACAATTATGAATACGCATATGGGTCCACAGGTTTGGCTGCAGGATGGAACTGATTGGGCTGAATCACCCTGGGAAGTCATATATGGGGCAATTCTGGTTCAAAATACCAATTGGAAAAATGTGGCGCCCAGTTTGCTTAAACTGAAAAAGGCAACCAATTTTGATCCGAAACGGGTAGAGAACCTTTCATTAGAAGAGCTGACTGATCTGATTCGAACCAGTGGGTTTTATACACGAAAAACGCAAACCATTTACAATGTTTGTCACTGGCTAGAAAAATATCAGTTTGAACTTCCTAAAATCAAGTCTGAACCCCAGACTAAATTACGCCATGAATTAGTCAGTTTAAAGGGAATTGGCAATGAAACGGCCGATTATATTTTAATGTATGTGTTCGACAAACCTAGTTTCATGGTAGATGCTTATTCTCGCCGTTTATTTGGCTGGCTTGGCTGTCAATTACCTAGTCAGTATTTACAGGCGCAAACCTTGATTGAATCTCAGTTGGACTTTAATTTATCTGAATGGCAGAATTTTCATGCGTTAATTGTAAATTATGGAAAAGATGTCAAAAAGCCAGCTGACTTTGAATTAAGTTTTCTGGGAGAATATGCCGGTCAGCTTAAACTTACCTAAAGGTTGAAAGTACACAAACGACTTCAGTTACTGCTATTAAATGGTTTGCTCCACCGAAATTAAGTTAATTGCCGTTCTGCGGCTCACTTGGCCTGGAACGGGGTGGGCACGATTTGAAGCCAAGCAGGTCACTTGTCTTCAAATAGCTCGATGACCACGTCCATAACAACTTTTGTGCTAAATATAATTAGTTTTAATACCTGATTCAGTCTGGAAGCAAATGGGCCCAGTAGTGTCGTTTATCTTAACGATTTTCGTTTAGATAAAGGCCGAGCTTAGAGACGCGTTTTTCGGCTCTAAGTCGTGCCCACTACGTTCCGGCCCAGATTTGCTGGAAGACGGTATTTTAATCTAATTTTGTTATCATGAACGTTTTTGTATCAAGCAATTGGATGCAATTTTGTACTTTCAACCTTTAGAAGCTTACTTAGAAATTAATAGCTGGTAGGGCGCAAGTAAGCGACTTTTTAAAATGATCCTTGAGACTTCTGCGGGAGTTTCGGGATCTTTTTTTTGTAGCCAATAATAGATAATATTTAGTAAACTTTGTAAAACAATTTCGTGTGCATAATCTTCTGGCAATTCTTTGGTGGAAATGCTGCTTACTGCGAATAGTTCTTTGTCGACTAGTTCTTTAATTGCGTCCAAAAAAAGAGGATCACCTTTGGATGAAGTAAGGGCCCGAATGGATTCTCGTTGCGCATATACATAATCCAGTGACTGCAAAATATAGCGATAAGGAGAATTTAGAATTTCAACTAGTTGTTTGGAAGAATGCTCACCAGTATTGTGCGTTTTAGTTATGTCAGTTGCCATCCGCTGTTTAATATTTTGAAGAAGATTACGTTCAATTTTATTAAGTAAATCATATTTATCAACATAGTGAATATAAAAAGTTCCTCGGCCAATCTGTGCTTCACGGGTAATATCAGTAATTCTGATGTTATTGAATCCCATTTCTGTCACAAGCTTGATGAAGGCTTTTTGAATGCTTGCTTCAGTTTGTTGATTACGAATATCTGTTTTCATAGCTCCTCCTAATTTTATGAACACTCTGTTCAAAAATGACCATTGAATTTCATGGTTACAGGCCCTATTATAGAGAACGTTATAAAAATAATCAACACGGTGTTCATGAAAAAGAGGAAAGTAATATGATCAAAGCAGAATGGAAATACATCAAAACACACTCATTTGTCATGATTGTGCTAGCGGTATTAATTTTGATACCATCGTTGTATGGCGTGATCTTTTTGAGTTCTATGTGGGATCCATATGGAAAGATTAAAGATTTACCGGTAGCCGTGGTTAATGAGGATCAGCCAGTAAATTATCAAAATAATAAATTGGCCGTTGGAAAACAGTTAAAATCAAATCTTGAAAAATCTAATGCACTAGATTTTCATTTTCCAAGTAAAAAGAATGCCGAAAAGGGCCTTCATAGTGGCAAGTATTATATGGTAATGACCATTCCCCATGGCTTTTCTAAAAATGCTACCACGTTGCTAAATAATTCGCCGAAGAAAATGAAGCTTAATTATGAAACGAGTGCCGGGCATAGTTTTATTGCCGCGAAGTTTTCTGAATCGGCTGCTAAATCAATGCAAGATACCGTTTCTAATAAGGTAACAAAGATTTACGCCCAAACGATGTTCCAGGAAGTTGGACAAATGGGTACGGGAATGGGTAAAGCAGCAAAAGGAAGTAAGAAGCTTACCCAAGGTGCCGAAAAGCTGGCAACTGCTGATGGCGAGATTAATGGTAATTTACAAAAGTTAGCGAGCAGTACCTTGACCTTCCAAAGTGGTGCTCAGAAGGTATCTCAAGGAATCGGCCAATATGTAGGCGGCGTTTCAGAAGTAAATACTAATGAACAAAAAGTAAATAATGGTATTCAACAACTTAGTACTTCGGTGGCTCCCCTAGCGACTGGGGTGACGAAACTTGATAATGGTGCGCAAACCGTGAATACGGGAGTTGGCCAATATACAGGAGCTGTAAGTCAGTTAAATACTGGGGCCACTTCACTGACAGGTGGGCTACAAACTGCAAGTAATGGTGTGGACTCTTTATCAAGCGCAACCGGGAAATTAGCTAACGGTGAAAACCAGATAAATAGTGCCACAGGTGAATTGCAGAGTGGTAGTGCTGAAATTACGGCCAATTTGAACAAATTAAGTTCTGGAATTTCTGGTCAGAACACCAACTTAAATGAAGTTAAATCTGGTTTAACCCAGCTTAAGGGCCAAATGAATAAGTTAAGTGGCCAGACAACTAGTGCAAGTTCACAGGCAGCAATGACGCAAGTTAAACAACAGATGGCAACTTTGCAAAGCGACGTTTCATCTATGGATAAATCACAAACACAGTCGAGCAGTAATAATAATGTTCAACAAAAAGTTGCGGCTGCTGCCGATGCCCAACATTTAACTGCCGCCCAGAAGAAGGCCGTTGTTGATGCTGCTGCAGGAAGTAATGCGACAAGTAATAATAGTAGCTCAACTGCGAAATTATCAAAAGATCTCCAAGGCTTGTCAACTGAGTTAAATACTTTGAGCACGCAACAGAGCAGTTTGAAAGGAATTAAATCACAAGTTAGCTCCGTTGATCAGGTGTCTGACGGCGCAATTGCTGCGATCAATAGTTTCCAGAAGGTTGGCACACAAGTCGGGGCTCTTGGAACGGCGTCACAAAAAGTTACGAACGGCTTAGATAAAGTTTCAACGAATTCACAGAAAATTAATTCAGGCTTAAATGAAGTTCAAAATAAATTGCCAGAATTAAATAGCGGCTTAACGCAACTGACAAACGGCTCAGACAAACTTTCAAATGGATTGAACCAGTTGAATAGTAAGAGTGGTACGTTAAGTTCAGGAACAAGTCAACTTGCTAATGGCATGGCAAGTATGGATGCTAAAATACCAACGTTGACCAACGGGGTTACTACTTTGAGCAAGGGCAGTAACCAACTTGCTAGTGGCACGGCAACCTTGGCTTCAAAAGGTGGCCAATTACAAAGTGGGATGAATCAGTTAGGTTCAGGTGCTTCCCAAATTAGTAGTGGTGCTGGGAAGCTCGCCACTGGATCCAAACAGCTTGGAACTGGCATTAATTCCGTGAAAAATGGGAATAATAAGTTAACTGGTTCATTACAGTCGGCAAGCGATAAGGTTAGTGACATAAAACCTAATCAAAAGACGTATAATCAGTTTGCCAAACCAGTTTCAGCGCATCATAAGGATCATGATAAGGTTCCAAATAACGGAACTGGGATGGCTCCTTACATGATGACCGTTGCTTTGTTCGTCGGCGCTTTGACATTGAATCTAATGTACGATACTTACACACCACGGAGATTCCCTCGTTCTGGAACTTCTTGGTGGGCAAGTAAGATGAGTGTGCTGGGGGTTGCTTCAGTACTTGAATCAACTTTAATGTATGTCCTCCTTTTGGTAGTCGATCATATGGCACCACTTCAAGCAACTAAGACATACGGTGTATTGCTCCTAATTGGATTGGCATTTGTGGCGTTAGTCACGTGGGCCAACCTGTTCTTTGGAAGGATTGGGGCGTTCTTCACGCTGATATTCTTGATTCTGCAACTGAGCGGTTCAGCGGGGACCTATCCAATTCAACTTTCAAATGGATTCTTTGAAGCAATTCATCCTTATCTACCAATGACTTATGCGATTCATGCACTACGAGAAACGCTAATGATTGGTGGTAGCGTTCGAAATGATGTCCTTGTCTTGTTGGGAATTGCCATTGTGTTTAATATTTTGATTATTTGGTTCTTCTCTATTAGACGGGGACGTTTAAAGACGATCGATTTCGATGATCCAAAACAAGTTGCGGGGACGCAAAGTAAATTAGCTGCAAAAATGGCAGAACAAGAAGACTGATTTTTGCATAAAATGCTGAATAAAAGCATTGATAGTGATTAAAAGCCATCATTAATGCTTTTTTTGTGCATAAATAATTAAAAACTCCTTGACTTAGAAACCTAACGTGGTAATATACAGATATTGAATATTTATTCTATTTAATCGGCAAAACATGAATATTAATACTACGGGGAGTAATAAATATGAAAAAACAAATTTTAGCAATGGGAGCCATTTTATTTTCAGGAATTTTATTCGCGGGATGTTCTTCCACCAAAGCAAGTAACAACACAGAAGCGATGAACGTGACGTTGGCTGGCAATCCAGCCACTGCTGATCCAAATAAAGGCGGCGATACGAATAGTGGCAGCCTCTTTGCACAAACAGATGAAGGATTGTATAAATTAGACAAAAATAACAAGGTGGTTGCGGGAGCGGCCACTAAAGTTGTGAAGCCAACTAATGGTGGAAAGACTTACACATTTACAATTAAAAAGAACGCCAAATGGTCAAACGGTAAAGCAATTACGGCCCAAGACTTTGCCACTTCTTTCCAACGACAGGTTAATCCAAGTACAAAATCACAAGTGGCCAATTTATTGACCTATGTGAAAAATTATCAGGCTGTTCAAGACGGTAAAGTGAAACCTTCTGCTTTGGGTGTCAAGGCCTTAAATAACCATACCTTACAGATTCAATTATCAAAACCAGAACCTTATTTAAAAACAGTCTTGGCGACATCTTTATACCCAGTTAACAGTGCCTATGTTCAAAAATATGGGGCTAATTATGGCAGTTCATCCAGCAAGGTTGTTTCTAGTGGGGCGTACAAACTAGTGGGCTGGAACGGTACTAAAGATACTTGGACATATGTGAAGAATCCTTATTATTGGAATGCTAAACAAGTTAAGTTAAGTAAAGTTGATGTTCAAGTTGTGAAAGACGATACAACGGGAACTAACCTATTTAAGGGTAACAAGGTTCAAGAAACAGCAATTTCCGGTCAAACCGTTAGCAAGTTTTCTAATTCAAGTAATTTAAATACGCATCTCATTTCACGAATGGCCTTTTTGGAATTTAACTACAAGAAATCAGCAACTAGCAACGAAAACCTTTCTAAAGCAATTAGTTTGATTTTAGATCGGAAAACGATGACTTCTAAAGTTTTAGCTGACGGTTCCGTACCGGCTCTTAACATGGTACCAAAGGGTGATGCAACGGATACTGCGAATGGCAAAGATTTTGCTGGCGAAGTTGGTAATTCACTTTCATATAATGTGAAGGATGCTCAAAAAGATTGGAAATTAGCTCAGAAACAATTGGGTAAGAAGAAGTTGACGTTAACCATGTTAGTGGATAATACCACCACTGATAAACAGGTCGGACAATATATTCAGGGACAGGCTCAAAAGTATTTAAAGGGTCTCGCAATTGATGTCAAAGCGATGCCCCATGCCCAACATATTGGCGTGGCTTCTAACGGTGGTTATGATATTAACTTGGATGGTTGGACAGGTGATAACCAAGATCCAGAAGAATTCCTGCAATTGGGGAATGGCGAAGATCCAGTTAACTTTACCAAGTGGAGTGATAAACACTACACCAAATTGATGAATGAAATTGATGATACAAATAATCACACAACTAGCGAACGGTGGACATTAATGCAAGAGGCAGACAAGTATTTGATGGCTAAACAAGGAATTGTGCCTCTTTATCAAAGTACTGCCAGCCACTTAGTTAGTAAAGATGTTCAAGGGCTGACGTACTCTAACCAGAGTGGTGATGCTTTGTATCAATACGCTTCAATCAAATAAATAAAACGAGGACAATAATATGACAGATAACGAAAAAATTAGTATCTTACAAAACTTGATTCAGATTCCATCCGTAAATGATCACGAAGAAAAAGTGGCAGACTACATTATTTCACTGTTTGAACCCTATTCAGATAAAGTTCAAATTAAAAAAGTGCCATTTGCAACTGGCCGAACAAATCTAGTGATTACGATGGGAAACCCCAGCGGAAAACATTTAGGCTTTTCTGGGCATATGGATGTGGTTGACCCTGGAAATCTTGATCATTGGGAACATGATCCCTTTGCTGGCGTTGTGGATGAAAAGGCCGACAAGTTGTTTGGCCGTGGTGCTTCTGATATGAAGAGCGGACTGGCAGCCGCCATCATTATCATGTTGGAAATGTTAGAAAGTGGAACTTCAATTGAAGGTCAAATTAAGTTGTTAGCCACCGTTGGCGAGGAAACCGGTGAATATGGCGCGCATGTTTTGACTCAGCAGGGTTATGCTGATGATTTGGATGGGTTAATTATTACAGAACCTCATATGGACGGCATTATCACGAGTTGCAAAGGGGTAATTGACTATCAAGTAACTTCAGTTGGGGTACCTGCTCACAGTTCTCGTCCAGATGAGGGTGTAAACGCCATTGACAATTTGATGCAGTTTTATCTGGCCGCTCAAAAGCTGATGAGTCAACATACTGAAGTAAATGCAAAACTCGGAAAGATGACGCATAGCATTGATATTATTGAGGGTGGCAAACAGGTTAATAGTGTGCCGGATTATGCAATGCTCAAAGGTAATATTCGTTCAATTCCAGAATATTCAAATGAGCAAATTTTCACCGACCTTCAGCAAGTTGTGGATGACTTAAATGCAAGTGATCCAAAAATGAAATTGGCAATTAAATTTATTTATCCAGAGGTGCCAATTGTCAATGGTGAGAATTCGCTAACCAAACTAGCCCAGAAGGTCAGCGGTAAGTATTTTGATAAAATTCTTCCTGTTGAAAGTTCATCAGGTGCCAATGATGGTTCGGAATTTGTTCAAGCAAAAAAAGATTTCCCAATTATCTTAGTTGGACCTGGAAATGGTTCTTCTCACGGTTATGATGAATATGTGGATATTTCTCAGTATCTAACCAGCATTGCCTACCTAAAGGATGTGGCTAGCCAGTTTGTTGGGGTATTGGCCTCTGTCTAAATTTAGATTCAGAGAACGTTTAGAAAAATAAATTCTAGACGTTTTTTTGTTGACTTTTTAGAACGTATGTTCGTATAATGAGGTGAAGAGGTGAAGAGGTGAAGAGGTGAAGAGGTGAGGACGATGAATTATGATCGAGAACCACATGGTTTGTTTTTTATGATTGATAATAAATCATTTTATGCCAGTGTTGAATCTGTCACCCGTGACGAAGATCCGTTGAAATCTGTTTTGGTTGTGATGTCAGAAGAAGACAACACCAATGGCGGTCTTATCTTAGCGGCCTCACCGCGGGCCAAAGAAATATTTGGAATTACCAATGTGTCACGTTGCCGAGATTTGCCGCAAGATGATCGCATAACAGCGGTGCCACCACGTATGAATTTGTACATAAAAAAGAATTTAGCAATCAATAAAATTTTTCTCCAGTTTGTGGCTGACGAAGACTGTTATCCATATTCAATTGATGAATCTATTTTGGATATGTCGAAGTCTTGGCGGTTATTTGGTCGGACTCCCTTAGAAGTAGCTAAACGAATTCAAACGGCGGTTCACGATAAATTAGGATTATGGACGACGGTTGGAATTGGTGAAAATCCAGTGCAGGCTAAGTTGGCCTTAGATTTGATTGCCAAACACGATGATGATCGGATGGGGGCCTTAACTTATGAGACTTTTCCAGAAAAAATATGGCCAATTACAGATTTGCAGTCTGTTTGGAGTATTGGTCGGCGAACGGCGGTACATCTAGAACGGGTTGGGATTCATAGTATGGATGATCTTGCCCATTCGAACCCGTATCAGTTGAAAGCCGAGTTTGGCATTATCGGGACGCAGCTTTTGGCATTAGCGTGGGGGATTGATCGTAGTCAGTTATCAAATTTGATTAAGCCGAGTGATAAAAGTTGGGGAAATTCCCAAGTTTTGGCTAGAGATTATGTCGTACAACGCGAAATTGAAACAGTCATCAAAGAAATTGGAAATCAAGTTGCTTCACGCATGCGGCATCACCATCAACAAGCTGGGTGTGTGAGTTTGATGATTGGATTTTCATATGTCAGTGCCGAGACTAGTGGTAAGAGTGGGTTTGCGCATTCTATGCGAATTGAGGTTACAGAAAGTTCGGATCAGATTAATCAATATTTAATTTACCTTTTCCGAAAAACATGGGATGGCGAGGGAATCCGTAACATTGCCGTTTCCCTTTCACACTTATCTTCAAATGAGGGATTGCAATTAAATTTGTTTATGAATCCTCATACGCAAATTAAGCATGATCTCATGACCCGAGTTTTGGATAAGGTCCATGATCAATTTGGGACTACGGCGCTTGTCCCGGCCAGTAGTTTATTGCATGGGGCAACGATGCTAGGCAGAGCATCCTTAGTGGGTGGTCATAATGGAGGAAATAGTTTTGATTGAAACCAGTGAACAAGCAGCCAAGTTAATTTTAGAAAGATTACAGAAAGATTTTTTACGGAAGTCACGCACAATTTATCAAATGTTAGTGGTTCGTGACCATTTTAGTCAGACGTTTAACTTTTTTCTGGAGATTAAGCCCAAGAATCAACGAGAAAAATCGATCCCTTTACACACCATCGAAAATTATGATTTAGCGTATTTAGAGAGTGTGATTCGTAATCTCCAAAAGAAAACTCAAATTACCATGCAGTTTAAAGGATTTCATGAATTAGTTTGGCCGGAAAGCCAGAATCGGATTTCAAAGGGATGATTTAATGATCATTAAACGGGTCGATGAATCTGTCACGGAACGATTTTTCAAAAATGATTATCATGATCGGGGTATGCTGAAATGGGGTGGATTTTTCCTATCGGATCATACCAGCGCCATTAAAAAAATGAAACAAGCTGAAGTTCCAGAAAAGCAACTTCCAGAACAATCACTCGAAAAAATTAGTCAGCGATTACAACAAGCATGGATTAATAAGCATTTCATACATATCCAGTTAAAATCTCTGTTAGACGGTGAAAAAGTGGATTCGTTGACAGGAACGGTAAGTGGTTATTATGAAGAAGAGATCATTCTGGCTGATTCTGAAGGTGAGTTACAAGCAGTAAAGCTTGAAGATATCCGAAATGTGCATGAACAAACTGGTTCGGTGGATTGGAAAAACTTAAATTCAAAGACATAAAAAAGTCCTTATCTGTTTTGAAAAGATAAGGACTTTATAGATTGTTTGGAGTTTTAACTGACCAACGTAAAGTTAATTGCTGTTCCAGCCCGAATTTGCTGGAAGACGGGATCTAAACTATTAACATTTTTATATTAAGTAGCTGCTTGAAATCCTGTACTTTCAACTTTTAGTTATTTATTACCAACGACGCGTAAACTTAACAACTGCTTCACAACGAGCTGTTTGCGGGAACATATCGATTGATTGAATGTAATCGATAATGTAGTCAGTGGTCAATTTAGTTAGGTCTCGGGCCAAGGTAGATGGGTTGCAAGAGATGTACACGAAGCGTTCTGGTTTGGCAGCAAGAATGGTTTCAATGAGCTTATCGTCTAGGCCGGTCCGTGGTGGATCAACAATCAATGCATCCGGATGAAAACCAGCCGCCATCCATTGTGAAACAAGGTCTTCAGCACGACCGACCTCATACGTAGCATTAGTGATGCCATTTAATTTGGCGTTCTCGTTGGCATCTTCAACGGATTCTGGAATGATGTCCATACCACGAACTTCTTTAACCTGGTCAGCCAAGGAGAGGCCAATGGTGCCGACTCCAGAATAGGCATCAACTAAGTTTTCATCGGAAGAAAGATCCAATGCTTTGCGAGCTTCTGCATATAATTTGGAAGTTTGAGAAGGATTCAACTGGTAAAAGGCCCGTGCGGATAAATTGAAGGTCAATCCATCTAATTTATCTTGAATAAACGTCTTACCGGCTAAACAAGTTGTGTCATCTCCCCAAACAAGGGAGGTTTTGCCTTTATTGACGTTTTGCATATAAGAAACAATTTCAAGAAAATCTTTTTGAAGTTCAGCAATCATTTCACGTTTATGGGGAAGCTTGGTAGAGTTGGTAATGAAAACCAACTGAGCTTCATTAGTTGCAACTGCCACCCGCACAACGATTGTTTTAACGATTCCGGAACCATGTTCTTCGTCGTAAATTGGCACGTCAAGTTCATCCAACAGGGCAACGACGCGACGCATAATTTTCATTGTGAGGGGATGTTGCACACTGCACGTTGGTAAATCAACGAGGTCATGACTCCCTTCCTTATAGAGGCCAGCAGCAACCTTACCATCTAATTTACGAATCTGGAATTGAGCCTTATTCCGATATTCATAGGGATTATCCATACCGATTGTTGGTAAAAGTTTGTAGTATTGATGACCGGCAGGACGGTACTTTTCAAGGGCCTGGCGAACAACATCACGCTTGAATTCCAGCTGAGCCGGATAGGCGAGGTGTTCTAATTCAAAACCACCCACTTCGTCAGCGTAGGCATCGCGTGGTTCCACCCGATTTTTACTTTTTTCACGAATGGTATGCAATTCAGCTGTCATATATCGAGGATGGACGGTAGTTACCGTTGCAGTCACAACTTCATCAGGCAAAGCTCCTTTGACAAAACAAATGGTGTGCTTGAAATAACCAATTCCTTCACCGTTAATGCCGAGGCGTTTGATAGTTAAAGGAATGCGTTGGCCAATTTCGATCGTGTCTTGCACAGAGGTCTTGGGCTGGTTCGATTTATGATAATTTTTTTTAAATTGTGGTTTGTAATTTTTGTTGTCGTTCATTGGAATTCCTTTCTGAATTAGAGTGAATAGCATGTGTAAAGCTATTCAACGCGCTTGACGGACTGACCATTATAATCTTGATAGTATAATTCTGAAACATCATAACTTTTAAAAATCTGTAACAGATCAAAGAAATCATCAACGACTTGCGATTGTTTAATTTCATAAGGATTCTTCCAGAAAACGTCGCCCTCGCTAGAAGCTTTCAGGGTTCCTTTGAATTGGTTGGTTCTAAATAGAAATACGATGTAACGAACATGGGGATCAGCCATAAACTGTTTGACCCCGATTAATTGTGGATTCTGAATTTCAAGGTGTGTTTCTTCATAAACCTCACGAATTGCGGATTCTACAAAGGATTCACCAGAGTTAACGTGGCCACCAGGAAACGTAATACCAGCCCAATTTTGATTGCGGCGGTCTTCAAGAAGCACTTTTTTCGAAGCGGGATCTTCAACCATGACAAGGGTTGTTAAAATCGTTTTTTCTGGCAAATGGACTTGTGACATGGGTATTATTCCTCCAACAATGATTTCATCCTCTATCATACCAGAAATTAGGGTTAAAAATTTATTTTTACAAAGCTCGATCGCTGTAATTTGGCGAAAAAGTGCGTATGATAATGGTGTAAAGATTAGGAGATGAACTAGTTGAAAAAAATTGGATTTATAGGAACTGGTGTGATGGGGACCGGAATTATTAAAAATATGCTGAAGGCTGGTTATTCGGTAACGGTATTTAATCGGACCAAAGCTCATGCCGATCCAGTCGTTGAAGCCGGCGCAACTTGGGCAGATTCTGCAAAAGCTGTCACCGAAGTTAGTGAGATTGTCTTCACAATGGTTGGTTTCCCGCCGGATGTTGAAGAGGTTTATTTTGGAAAAACCGGCATTTTTGCTGGCACTAAATCAGGGCAGATCGTGGTCGATATGACGACCAGTACCCCAACTTTAGCCAAGAAAATTAGTAAATATGGAACGGATAAGGGAACTCAAGTTCTCGATGCTCCTGTTTCAGGTGGTGATATTGGCGCCGCAAAGGGCACACTAACAATTATGGTTGGCGGAAATAAGGCTGCTTACGATAGTTTACAACCAATTTTTGATGTGATTGGCCAACAGACAAACTACTTTGGCGAAGCTGGAGCCGGACAGAACGCTAAGATGGCTAATCAAATCATGATTGCCGGCACAATGACCGGGATGAGTGAAATGTTAGTTTATGCTAATGCCGCTGGACTTGATTTACCAAAGGTTCTGCAAACTCTTGAAAGTGGTGGTGCTGATAATTGGAGTATGGAAAATTATGCACCTCGAATTCTTAAAAATGATTATACGCCAGGCTTTTTTGCAAAACATTTCTTGAAAGATCTACGTATTGCGTTAAATGAAGCTGATCGGATGCATATTAGTTTACCCGCGACAGATGCGGCCCGTAATTTGTATGCGCGGTTAGTCGATGAAAAACATTTAGGCAATGATGGTACTCAAGCACTTGTAAAACTTTGGTGGACAACCGGAAAATTACCAGATTGATTTGTTTTTTAAAGCTAAACTAGGTTACACTGAGTTCTGAAGTTAAATTCGGAGCAGGAGTCATATAAATGAAAACTAATCAAGTCTCAAAGGGTCGGAAGCTCTGGTTAACCTTTTTTCTTGGATTAATCAGTGCAACCGGTCCTTTATCGTTAGATATGTATTTACCAGCGTTACCAACTATGCAAGCAGCATTTCACACAAGTACCTCAGTTATTCAATTAAGTATTACTTTTTGTTTGATTGGGCTTGCTGTGGGGCAATTAATTGTGGGCCCGTTAAGTGATAAATTTGGGCGAAAAGTGCCACTTGCCATTGGTTTCGCGTTGTTTGCTTTAACCTCAGTTCTGATCATGCTAGTCCATTCGATTACCCTGTTCCTTGTGCTGCGGTTTATTCAAGGGCTGGCAGGATCAGCTGGGCAGGTTCTTTCACGGGCGGTGGCTTGCGATTTGTTTTCAGGCAAAGAATTAATCAAGTTTTTTTCTATCTTAATGGGTGTGAACGGCATCTTTCCAATCATTTCACCTATCATCGGCGGATTCTTATTGAACTTCATGAGTTGGCGTGGAATTTTTGGGTTCTTAACAGTGATTGGCGTTTTAGTCGTGTTCGGCATTTGGCTGACGTTAGATGAAACCTTGCCCCAAAGCTCACGAAGTACACAAGGCGTTCTTCAGAGCTTTAGATCATTAGGATCCGTGTTCAAACAAAGAGAATTTATCTTAATCGCACTCATTCAAGGGCTCGTTTTTGGCGCTTTATTTAGTTATATTTCGGCTTCATCGTTTGTTTTTCAGAATTTCTTTCGCTTAACTGCCCAACAATTTAGCTTACTATACGCCCTGAATGGACTAGGCATCATCATTGGTAATAATATTCCGGCCTACTTGACCAACAAACTTTCTGGTCGGCAAGTATTAAGCTTGGCGTTAATTTTGGGATCGGTATCCGGGGTAATTATGGTCGGTAGTTTATTGTTAACCCCGAATATTTTGTTGGTGGCTGTCCCATTGTTTGTGGTGGTAATCTGTATTGGCATAGTTAATACGATTGCGACCTCGATTGCAATGAGCAGTCAAAGCACTAACACTGGGAGTGCTTCGGCAGTTTTAGGCCTTTTAATGAACATTGTGGGTGGTATATTTACGCCGTTAGCTGGCGCACTTGGCAATCGTAGTTATGCACCAATGGCCGTTTTGATCTTAATTAGTGAGTTAGGAGCGCTAGGATTATTTGGCATTCTAACAAAACTCGAGGGAAAGAAACAAAACCAGTAATTATGGCCTTTGTGAACTTAATTTTAACTTCAAATTTTGAACTAATTGTAGTACAATTAAGTTAAAAGCGGGGTGGACAATATGGCAAAAGATATTAAAGCAGATGAATACATAACAGGCTCTGAAGTTGTTAATAAAGTAGACCGAATTGGTAGTTTAGCAACTTTAGGTAATTGGGCTAAAGAAATGGAACGAATGGGCCATAAGTTCCAACATGATGGTCGAGGACGTCGGATTTATTCCGAAGATGATATGAAGCTCTTGCAACAAATGAATGATTTGTTGGGAGATCGGCATACATTAAAACAAGCTGTCGATGTAACTTTGGGACTTACAGACAAAGAAGCAGCCGAAAAAAGTAAAAAGGCAGATACGAAGTCACCAGCCGTAGTTGATACAAAGATGTTTGAAGCTCAGAATAAGGATTTGTCTGAGATCAAAGAAATGTTGGCTCAAGTGGTTAAACAAAACCAACAGTATCATGACGAAAATGTGAAATTACAAACTCAGATTTCTGAATTGACTGATGTCACTAAGAAGAACGCACAATTGCTACAAGAACCACCAAAAAAGAAATCGTGGTGGCAACGGCATTTCGGTTCTGATGAAACAGATGAAGCCTAATAAATAAAGCATTTGGAATAGTCCAGCGGCTAAATTCCAAATGCTTTTTGTTTTGTTAAAATTATTTTTTCTCACTAACGACATAAACAGGACGGTGTTTACTTTCCGAATAGATCCGGCCGACATAATTGCCAAGAATTCCCAAACAGAAAAGCTGAATTCCGCCAATGAAGAGGATGATTGCTGCCAACGAAGGCCAGCCAGCCGTTGTAGCACCAAAGAAAAGCGTCCGAATAATGATGAAAATAACGGCGATCACGGACACAACGCAAGCAAAAATTCCTATAAAACTAGCGATTGCCAGCGGTGCTGTAGAGAAATCAATAATGGCTTCCAGTGAATATTCAAATAGTTGCCAAATTGACCAAGATGTATTACCGGCCACCCGTTCACGATTTTCAAAGTCTAAATATTTAGTTTTGAAACCAACCCAGCTGAAAATTCCCTTTGAGAAACGGTTTCTTTCGGGTAAATTCAAAACGGCATTGACCACTTTGCGGGTCATCACGCGATAATCCCGGGCATTAGGGACAATTTCAACTTTAGAAATTTTATTGATTAATTTGTAGAACATGTTTGAAAGGAATGACCGGAATGCTGGCTCTCCTTCACGACCAACGCGGCGAGTGCCAATTGCATCATACTCACCAGTATGTAGTTCACGAAGCATTTTTGGAAGTAATTCAGGAGGATCTTGCAAGTCAACATCCATCAAGCCCACAATTTCACCAGTTGCTGCTTCTAAGCCAGCAAGGATTGCAGATTCTTTCCCAAAGTTTCGAGAAAACGAAATATAATGCGCTGTTTCAGGATGTTGGGCATTGAGAGTTTTAAGTTCATTTAAGGTCGCGTCTGATGAACCATCATCAATGAACCAAAGTTCCAAAGTGTAATCTTTCATTTGAGGATCTTCAAAGACTTTAGTAATTGCTTTAAAGTAAATTGGCACGGATTCTTGTTCATTAAAACATGGGACGATCATTGATACAGTTTTCATTAGCTAAACTCCTCCTAGTTCTTTTAAATTATAACATCTCCTTCGGAAGTAAGTACAAAAAGTTCTCAATTCAATGACGACAAGATATAATGGAGTTAATAAAACGAAACGTTTGGAGATGGTAATATGACGGCAATTTTAGAGCTTCAAAATGTTGGATATCGAGCTCAAGAAAATCAAATTTTACAAGGAATTTCATTATCAGTAGGAGCTGAAGACTATTTGACAATTACAGGGCCCTCCGGTGGTGGTAAGAGCACCTTACTACGCGTCCTAGCGTCATTGCTCACCGCGACTGAAGGTAAAATTTTGTTTAAAGGACAAGATATTAGCGAAAAAGATCCAATTGAATATCGCCGGCAGGTGTCTTACTGTTTTCAACAACCTACGTTATTCGGGAGAACCGTGGCCGATAATTTAGACTTTCCCTTTCAAATCCGCAATGCTGATATTGACGTGGCCAAACAAAAATCGGCCCTTGAGTACGTTGGGTTACCAGAAAGTTATCTAAGTAAAAAGATTACGGAACTTTCTGGTGGTGAAAAACAACGAGTGGCGATGATTCGTAACATTATGTTTTCACCAGATGTCTTACTTTTAGACGAGGTGACGGCTGGTCTTGATGAAGCGAATAAGGACATTGTGCATAATTTAATTGAGCATTTTCATAAGGATCACCATGTCACAATCCTGGCGGTGACCCATGATGCAACTGAAATTGCACAGGCTAGTCACATAATCACCATTGTAAAAGGAAAGTTGGAGGTCACAAAATGAATCTTGATGTGAGTAATTGGTCATTAACCCTAGCAGGTTTGCTGGTTTTAGTTGCGATGTGGATTGGCTATCGGGAAAAGTTAGGAATTGATCGAGAAATTATTACGGCGGTTATTCGGGCCGTTATTCAACTTTTTGTGGTTGGCTATTTATTGAAATATGTATTTAGAGTAAATAATGTCTTTTTAACGTTAGTCATGATTCTAATTATCTTATTTAATGCTTCATGGAATGCGCAAAAACGGAGTAATGGAATGGCACATGCCTTACCGATCTCCTTTGTGGCTATTCTTGCAAGTACCGGCGTAACGTTGGGAGTTTTGATTCTATCAGGAGCCATTAAACTAATTCCATCGCAAGTGATTCCAATTTCTGGAATGATTGCAAGCAATTCGATGGTGGCGATTGGGCTGTGCTACCGCAGTATGAATACGAAATTTCGTGATCAGCGCCAAAGTGTTATGGAACGCCTGGCTTTGGGCGGAACGGTGCGTGATGCCTCGATTGGAATTCTTCGCGAAAGTATTAAAACGGGGATGGCGCCCACAATTGATTCAGCTAAAACAGGCGGGATTGTGAGTTTACCAGGAATGATGTCTGGACTTATTTTTGCTGGCGTCGATCCAGTTCGGGCAATTAAGTATCAAATCATGGTCACCTTTATGTTACTTTCAGCAACCAGTATTGGCTCCGTAATTGCCTGTTACTTGGCATATCGAAATTTTTACAATTCTCGAAAACAACTTAAAGACATGCCCAATAATGACTAACTAATAAAACTATGAGTAAAAAATTAGCAATTTGTGAAAACGCTCACTAACATCACAGGAAGCCCTTACAGTTCTCCGGTATAATAGACTTAAATAATCTAATAATATGGGGAGCTGGTTAAATTGGGAGACACGAGTACTAATACAAAGCAATTTCGTTGGTTTACAATTGCATTGATCGCGTTCAATACTGTTTGGGGATTTAACAATGTTGTGAATAACTATGCGCAACAAGGCGCGTCGGTTATCACATCATGGATTATCATTTTAGCGGTCTACTTTATTCCGTATACATTAATGGTAGGCCAGCTTGGATCGACCTTTCAAAAGAGTGGTGGTGGGGTTAGTTCTTGGATTGATGCCACTTCTACGCGAGGATTGGCTTACTTTGCAGCCTGGACATACTGGGTTGTGCATGTGCCATACTTAGCACAGAAGCCACAAAATATTTTAATCGCCATTAGTTGGGCGTTTACCGGAGCTGGAACCTACTTTAGTCATTTTTCAACAGCCATTTTTTCAATTTTATGTTTAATTGTTTTTCTATTTTTCATGTGGGTAGCTTCAAAGGGAATTACAACGCTTGGAGTCATTGCGACGTTTGCCGGAACCGCAACGTTTGTCATGTCGATTCTGTTTATTTTCCTGGCAATTGCGGCACCCCATTTACCAAACGTTACCGCAGCAACGCAGAACTTAACGCATGTGAAAACATATATTCCAAACTTTAATTTTAGCTATTTTACGACGTTATCGATGTTAGTCTTAGCGGTTGGTGGTTCTGAAAAGATCGCGCCATATGTTAACAAAACCAAAAATCCGTCCAAAGAATTTCCGCTTGGAATGATTGTGTTAGCTATCCTAGTGGGAGTTTGTGCAATTGCTGGATCCGTCGGCATGGCCATTTTATTCAACAGTAAGGCGATTCCTAAGGATTTGATGATGAACGGAGCTTACAGTGCCTTTCAGCGGCTGGGCCAGTATTATCATATCGGCAATGCTCTGATGATCACTTACGGATTAACCAATTCCATTGGTCAGATTGCGGCCTTGATTGTTTCGATTGATGCGCCACTACGAATTTTACTTTCAGGCCATAATGATGAATATGTTCCTAAGTCATTAATGAAACTCAACAAGCATGGGGTATTCATTAATGGTTACAAGATGACGGGAATTCTGGTTGGAATCTTGATTATCCTTCCTGGACTGGGAATTAAAAATATTCAACAGCTTTACAATTGGCTCTTAAACTTAAACTCAATTGTCATGCCGCTTCGTTACCTTTGGGTCTTCGTGGCCTTCATGCTTTTGAGCAAGCATATGAACAAATTTCATTCTGATTATATGTTTGTCAAAAATAAGACGATCGGCTGGTTACTTGGTTTCTGGTGCTTCATTTTTACCGCCTTCGTGTGTGTCTTAGGAATGGTTCCAAAGGTTAGCTTTTCTTCAGATCCTCACGGCTGGTTTTTACAATTAGGCTTAAACATTATTACCCCAATTGTGTTAATCGCATTAGGCTTTATCATGCCGATGATTGCACGTCGCGATAAAAATAAATAAGATTTTTAAATGAGTTTGGCCATTTAACGATGGGCAGGCTTTTTTTGTCAATCTACGCATTCGTTTTCTGGTAGAATGGGGTTATTGACACAGAAATGGAGACGATGAAACGTGAATAAAGTAACCAGTATGTGTACCTCAGTTTTAGTTGGAAAAAAGGCCAGTTTAGATGGTTCAACGATGATTGCTCGAAACGAGGATCGGTATTTGCCGATTCACCCGAAGAAGTTTTATATGCACCCTGCCGTTAAAGGTCAAAAAGTTGTTTTAAAGTCCAAATTAAATGGATTTGAAGCACCATTGCCTGCAGATGGTTATCGGTATACCGCTACTCCTGATGCGGATCCCAACAAGTTACACGAAGGTGTGAATGATGAAAGCGGCATTAATGAGAAAAACGTCGCCGTTAGTGCAACTGAAAGTACCTATGGCAATGAACGGACATTAGCCTATGATCCTTTGATTAAAGATGGCTTAGGTGAAGATTCGCTTGAAACGATGGTGCTTCCTTATGTGGATTCCGCGCAGGATGGAGTCAAACGCCTTGGGGATCTGATTGCTAAATATGGGTCGAACGCTGGAAACAGTGTGCTTTTCAGTGATAAAGACAATGTTTGGTACATGGAAATCGTGACTGGTCATTACTGGGTGGCACAACGGATTCCAGATGATGCGTATGCGATAGCTGCCAATGAAGTTGCGATTCAGCAAGTTGATTTCAATGATCCTGATAATTTCATGTGGGCAGATGGCATTCAGGACTTTGTTGAGAAACATCATTTGAATGTGGATGCGCAAGGATGGAATTTCCGACATATTTTTGGCACGTTTAACGAAAAAGACCGCCATTACAACACGCCACGAGTTTGGTATGCACAGAAATTTTTGAATCCTGAAATTGAACAGGAACCAGAATCTGGTGAGCTTCCCTTTATCTGTCATACAACGCACAAGATTTCGGTCGAAGATGTCGAATTCATTTTAGGTTCCCACTATAACGAAACTCAATATGATCCATTGGCACCTGGCGAGAGTGCCGACAAGTATCGATACCGTCCAATTTCCATGAATAGAACGCAAAATTCACATGTTCTGCAAATTCGGAATAATGTGCCAGCTGAACAAGCGGCCATTTACTGGTTGAACTTTGGGGTGCCATCTTTCAGTCCTTACGTACCGTTTTACAGTAATGCGACCGATACAGATGATAGCTACAAGAATACAGCCATGAGTTTCAACTTTAGTGACGCTTACTGGATGTACCGCACATTATCGATGATGGTCGAAAGTCATTATCCGCAATTTGTCCAAAACTCACGTGATTACTTAACTGCCATTCGCGAAACACAACGCCGTTATTTGGAAAATACTGATAATAAAGCTCGTGATTTAACAGGATCAGCCTTATCGGATTATTTAACTGAGCAGAATAAGGTTTTGGTTACTGAAATGCGTAAACAAACCGTTGATTTCATAGGGAGTTTGGTTGTGCAGGGCGCTGGATTATCTAAATTGACGTTTAATATGGATAAGAATTTAGGGTCTACACTTTCTGGTATTGGTG
>NZ_JQBD01000023.1 GCF_001437255.1 Pediococcus damnosus
ACCAATACGATTTGACAGAGACCCTAAAAAACGCAAACAGCACTGATAAACTGTCAGGCTCTTGCGTTTTAAAATACATTTAAAATATTCTATTCAGATAAAACTTCTTTTTCTTTATCGGCTACAATCTTGTCAACGGCTTTAATTGCCACATCAGTAACTTTCTGCATTTGTGTTTCTAAATCATGGAGTTGATCTTCTGTATAAGTACTGTCTTTTTCACCCTTCTTCAGATCATCCATTGCATCACGTCGTACATTTCGAACCGCAACCTTTGCGCGTTCGCCTTCTGCTTTGACATCTTTTGCTAATTCCTTACGTCGTTCTTCTGTAAGTTGAGGAATCACCAAACGAATTGCTGTGCCATCATTAGATGGGTTGATGCCTAAATCAGAAATCAAAATTGCCTGTTCTAAACTTTTTAATGCTGTTTTATCATACGGTGTAACCATAATTACACGTGCTTCTGGAATCGTGATTGATGCCATTTGGTTAACCGGTGTAGGAGTTCCGTAATAATCAACCTTAATGCGATCTAATAAACTGGCATTTGCACGTCCTGTCCTAATGTTGCCCAATTCGTGTTCCAAAGATTGCTCTGCTTTTTTCATACGATCTTGTGCGTCTTTAATACTGGTATTTTCTACTGCCATGTTATTTCCCCCTTACGGTAGTTCCAATTTTTTGTCCTTCAACAACTTTTTTTATATTACCCGGTTTATTAAGATTGAAAACGACGATTGGAATATTGTTTTCCATTGATAAAGAACTGGCTGTGGTATCCATGACTTTGAGACCTTTATCAATAATATCTAAGTGAGTAAGTTCTTCATACTTAACAGCTGATGGATCAATGTTTGGATCAGCTGAATAAATGCCATCAACCCCGTTTTTAGCCATCAGAATGGCATCAGCATCAATTTCAGCACCACGTAAGGCAGCTGTGGTATCTGTAGAAAAGTATGGGCTGCCAGTTCCAGCCGCAAAAATCACAATTCTATTTTTTTCTAGATGGCGGACAGCCTTCCGACGGATATAAGGTTCTGCAATTTGTCTCATTTCAATAGCTGTTTGCACCCGAGTAGGAACACCTAAAGATTCTAAACTGTCCTGCAAGGCCAATGCATTCATAACCGTTGCAAGCATTCCAATATAGTCAGCTTGTACACGTTGCATGCCCAACTGTTCACCAGTCTCACCACGCCACATGTTACCACCACCACAAACGACGGCAATTTCAACACCCAAATCATGAACTTCTTTTAATTCTTTAGCTACTGTTTTGATTACAGGCGGATTGATTCCCGTCCCTTTATCTCCAGCAAGTGCTTCACCACTGAGCTTCATTACTACCCGTTTATATTTAACCTCTGTCATGGTTGTCCTCCTAAAATTATCAATGATCATTTTATTCACAAAATTTTATTCTCAGTACGGGTGATCATTATCACTGCACTAATTAGGTGGCCAGTCAAATTGACTCTTCCACTTGTTTCTTCCGTTCTAGTTTATCATAAAAGCAGTACAAAGAGCCATTTATTCGGCAATTTACCTTATGCAACTGAGTAAAAGGTGCATACGATAAAACATTTATAAATATAACATCATTTTTCATTCAAATTAATTTTTTTCTATTTGTATCTAAAACAAAGCTTGAACAAAACGGCTCTTGTTATTTTTTTAAAAAAATAACCGTCTTAATAAAAAAAGGTACATTGCTTTCGCAATGTACCTTGATTTAAATATTAGCTTAGTCGCCCATTTCTTTTTTTACTTCTTCAGCAAAGTCAACATTTTTCTTTTCAATGCCTTCGCCAACTTCATAGCGGATAAATGATTTCACTTTTCCACCTTTAGAAGCAACATATTTTGCAACTGTTTGGTCAGGATCTTTAACAAAATCTTGATCATCCAAACTAATTTCAGCCAAGAATTTGTTAAGACGACCTTCTACCATCTTAGCGATGATTTTAGCAGGTTTGCCCTCTTCTTCAGCTTCTTTAGTTAAAACCTCACGTTCATGATCTAAAACCTCTGAAGGTACTTGATCACGGTTAACGTACTTAGGATTAATAGCGGCTACGTGCATTGCAATATCCTTAGCTGTATCGTCGTCAGCACCATCTAAAACAACTAATGTAGCGATCTTACCGCCCATGTGCAGATATGCACCAAAATGTTGGTCAGCAGTTTTCTTAATTGCATCGAAACGACGTAAAGTGATTTTTTCACCTGTTACTTGAGTTGTTTCGACAATGTCGTCGTTAATGGTTCCCTTTGTGGTCTTAAGTGCCAATGCGTCTTCAACTGTTTTAGGAGTATTTAATGCTAATTGAGCAGTGATACCCTTTACTAAGTCGATAAATTGGTCGTTGGAAGCAACGAAATCAGTTTCTGAATTAACTTCAGCAATTGCAGCCTGGTCATCATGAATTTCGACATCTGCTAAGCCTTCAGCAGCAATACGACTGCTCTTTTTTTCAGCCTTAGCAATTCCTTTTTCGCGAAGAAGATCAATTGCTTTATCCATGTCACCATCACTTGCAACCAATGCCTTCTTTGCATCCATCATACCAACACCGATTTTATCACGTAATTCTTTAACCTGAGATGCGGAAATACTTGCCATAATTATATCCTCCTTTAAAATTCTCAAAATTTCATTAAAAAGGCCATCTCGGTCTCAGGCCAAAAAGGTCGAGACTTACGACAGCCTAAAACAAAAACTATTTTGCAGAACTTGCTCCGCCTTCAACGGTTTTCTTAAGATTTTCAAGAGAATCTGAAGAGACTTCACTAGTAGCAGCGCTCTTTTTAGCTGGTGCTGCGCTCTTTGCTGCTGGTTGATCAGCGTCTTCTTGGTCTTCACCTTGACGACCTTCAATAACGGCATCAGCCATTTTTGAAGTGATCAAACGAACAGCACGAATAGCATCATCATTTGATGGAATAATAACATCAATTTGATCAGGATCTGTATTCGTATCTACCATAGCAATAATTGGAATGTTCAATTTACGAGCTTCTTTAACTGCGATTTGCTCTTTACGAGGATCAACAATAAATACAGCATCTGGAATATGAGGCATATCTTCGATACCACCCAAAAACTTCTCCAACTTATCTTTTTGCTTGTTAAGAAGAGAAACTTCCTTCTTTGGTAAACGATCAAAAGTACCGTCTTCATTCATCTTTTTAAGATCCTTAAGCCGTTTGATACGTGTTTGAATCGTATTCCAGTTAGTTAAAGTTCCACCTAACCAACGATGGTTAACATAATACTGACCTGCACGAGTTGCTTCTTCTTCAATTGCATTTTGTGCTTGCTTTTTTGTACCAACAAATAAAATAACACCGTTATTAGCTGCGATATCTTTTACAAAGTTATAAGCAGTATCAATCATTTTGACTGTTTTTTGTAAGTCAATAATGTAAATACCGTTCCGTTCTGTAAAAATATATGGTTTCATTTTTGGATTCCAACGACGTGTTTGGTGACCAAAATGAACTCCAGATTCGAGCAATTGTTTCATAGAAATAACTGACATAAAATATATACCTCCAATAGTTTTTTCCTTCCCAACCTTCATCCGATTTGAGAACTCAATGAGCACTGGTCAAATCATCCAGTTGGGTGTGAATTTGGTTTAACACCAGGAACAAGTATACCGAAAATATTGCCTCACTGCAAGTAATACTTTAAAAGACAGTGAATTTTAATCACAAAAAAAGAGTTTACACAATTATGTAAGCTCTTTTTCATTTAATTTCTATCTAAAATTAGTCAAAGCTAACTTCATTATCAGCTTTTCCATTTTCGATAAAACTCTTGTTATTATTTAATGAGATTTGAACCATATTCTTAACAGCTTTGGTTGTATAGAATGCTGCATGTGGTGTGATCAAGACATTATCACGTGCATAAAGGTTATTGAAGACATCATCATCAATCTTCTTGCCCTTGTGATCAACATCAAAGATACCAACTTCATTTTCGTAGGTATCAAGACCAGCGCCAGCAACTTTGCCGTTGTCAAGTGCACGGATCAAAGCATCTGTGTCGATAAGTGAACCACGAGCATAATTAAGAATGTAGACACCATCCTTCATTTTGCTAAAGGCATCATCATTTAACATATGATAGTTATCTTTTAATGCAGGTACATGCAAAGTAATAACATCAGCTTGTGCATAAATATCATCCAAGCTATCTACATAAATGCCTTCTTTTTCCAATTCAGGATTACGGAAAACATCGTAGCCAATAACTTTAGCGCCAAAGCCCTTGAAGATGTCCATTGCTGCACGGCCAATTCGGCCAGTTCCAACAACACCGACCGTTAATTCGTTGAGTTCTTGAGCAATATCTGGTGCCCAACGGAAGTCGCCTTTAGCCATTTTGTTTTCGAAACGTGGCAAACGACGTAATAAAGCCATCAATGCTGTTACTGATAATTCAGCAATAGCACTTGGTGAATATGCTGGAACATTAGAAACTTTAATGTTGTATTTCTTAACAGATTCAGCAGGAACGTTATCAACACCAACATTTCGTAAGGAGAATGCATGGATTCCAAATTCATCCATCTTCTTAAAGATGCCATCAGTATAAGGTTTTTGCTGATAAGCAATTACCCCATCATAACCCTTAGCTAGGTCAATATTGTCTTCAGTTAAAAGGTCAGAAACAGCCTTAACTTCAACATTATTTTTCTTAACCCATTCATCTAAATATGGTTTTTCATCATCACGAATACCATAATCAATAATTTTCATTACAAAAATTCCTCCTTAACAAATGTATCTTTAGTATAACACTGAAAACAAAATTCATGAAAAAGACTTTCAGACTTTTGGAAGTTTTACATTATGTAAGTCGAGAAATTGAAGCTTGGCTTTACGCGTTTGATGCTTAAAATGATACTCCGCACTCAATGCATCATGTTTCGTTTCATAAGTTTCAGAATAAATTAATCGAACCGGACGACGACTCTTTACGCGCGTATACTTTGCTCCTTTTCCAGCATTATGTGTAGCTACTCGCTGAGCTAAATCAACCGTAAAACCTCCGTACAACGTCCCATCCGCACAATAAAGCACATAAAAGAAGAATTTACGATTTTTTTCTACCATAAAGTAATCCCTTCACTTCTGTCGAGTATTCCTTTCCTTCATATGTATACAAAGGTTCCACAAACCGCATCCCACCTTTTCGACCATCTTTAATTGCTTCGATTAAAACCATGTTGGCCTCGCTATGTTGGCGTGGATAAACTAACCGAATCTTTTTTGGTGCTAATCGATGACGTGCCAAAGAAGCCATAATTTCCGAAAAACGGTCAGGGCGATGAACCAAATATAATTTTCCGTTCATTTTTAGTAAACCGGCCGATGTCTCCAACACCTGATCAAGGTTCGTTTTAATCTCATGACGTGCCACCGCCAAATATGGATTGGGATTTTTCTTACTTGCTATTTGGTTTTTAAAATACGGTGGATTGCAAAGAACAAAGTCAAATGTATCTTTTTCAAATTTTCTAAAAGTATCTGCTAAGTCCATATTTACCATATGGACTTGATTCTGAAGCCCATTCAGTTCAATACTTCGTTTCCCCATATCAGCTAATTTTGCTTGCAATTCAATCTGAAAAATTTGTCCTTTGGTTTTTTGACTGGCAAAAAGTCCTACTGCACCATTGCCTGCACATAAGTCCATAATTTTCACTTTTGGAGAAGCTTTTAGTTTTGCAAAATTTGCTAAAAGAACCGCATCTAACGAAAACGAAAAGACTTCTGAGCTTTGAATAATTTTAATATCTTGACTGTACAGTTGATCAATTCTTTCGTTACCGTTTAAATTTACAGATTCTGTCATTTTTCCCCTTAATCATTACTTGCAACAATCTCATTTTTTGTCCATACTTAAGATATAAATTAGCATGATTGGAGAGTTGCACAGTGCTTTATTCCTTTTTAAGAATTGTAATTCGTTTACTATTATACATTATCAATGGCCGTCCTCGTTACTTAAACCGAAAGAATCTTCCAAAGGGATCATACATTCTCGTTGGCCCACATCGAACTTGGTTTGATCCAATCCTGTTTGCTTTAGCGGCTAGTCCTAAAAAATTTTCATTTATGGCTAAAGAAGAACTATTTAAAAACCCCATCATTCGCTGGATTCTGGTTACCTGTTATGCTTTTTCTGTTAATCGAAAACATCCTGGTCCTTCCGCCATTAAGACTCCCGTGAAAATTCTGCGAGAAGGAAAGCTTTCAATGATTATCTTTCCTTCTGGTTCACGTCATACACAGCATCTAAAGGGAGGCGCAGTTGTAATAGCTCAAATGGCAAATGTGCCACTTATCCCAACTGTGTACCAGGGCCCCTTGTCTTTCAAAAAACTTTTTTCACGAAAAAAAATCACCGTTGATTTCGGGAAGCCAATTGTCGTAGACCGCAAACAACGGATGAATGAGGCGGGTCGTGCTGCCCTTGACGAAAAATTACAATCTGCATTTGATCAATTAGACCAAGAAATCGATCCAAATTTTCATTACGTTGATATTTCTAAAAAAAATGAGTGAATGGAACAAAACGTTAATGCTTATTTTCCACGCTTTATATAACAAAAAAGACTGAGAAAAATACTTTCCCAGTCTTTTTTGTTATTCAGTTTCTACTTTGGTATTTCCTTGCATTTGGTACATATCGTAATACATACCTTTCTTAGCAAGTAATTCATCATGAGTTCCACGCTCAATAATTCGTCCATGCTTTAGAACCAAAATTTGGTTAGCATCTTGAATCGTTGACAACCGATGGGCAATCACAAGAGACGTGCGACTTTGGCTCATCTTTTTCAAACTTCCTTGAATCATATCTTCTGTTTCTGTATCAATATGTGCAGTTGCTTCATCCAAAATTAAGATCTTAGGATCACTGGCAATTGTACGAGCAAAAGAAATTAATTGACGTTGACCGCCTGAGTACTCCACCCCACGTTCAATCACTTTGTTATGGTAACCATTTGGTAGTTCCTCAATGAAATGATCAGCTTGAACAAACTGAGCTGCCCGTCGAATTTGATCATCAGTAATATCTTCATTATACATGCGGATATTTGAAGCAATATCCCCATAAAATAGAAATGGTTCTTGTAAAACTAATCCAATTTTTTTCCGCAACTCCGCTTCTGCATAATCACGAATGTCATGGCCGTCAACAAGGATTTGACCAGATTGAAACTCATAAAATCGCATTAAAAGATTGATGGTTGAACTCTTACCACTACCAGTTGATCCAACTAAAGCCACAGTTTCACCAGGATTAACCGTAAAGCTAATATCATTTAAAACGTTATTTTTACCATCGTACGAAAAAGTAACGTGTTTAAATTCCACTTTTCCTTCTGAGATTTCAAGATCTGACTGCTCATTTTGTTTTGGTTGATAACTTTCATTATCGAAAATTCGTAAAATTCGAGTGCTTGCAACAAGCCCATCTTGGAAAGTAGAAAGATAATCCATCATAGACGACATTGGATTGTAAAAACTATCGATATAACTTACAAATGCATAAATAACTCCTGCAGCTACTGGTTCTTTGAAAGCATTAATACCAAATAATCCTAACGCAATCACAACGCCCAGCGCATACATTAAATTAATGATTGGATTTAAAAGCAAAGAGTTCATACGAATCATTGAAAATCGGGCAAATAAGTATTCGTTATTTGTTTTTTCAAATTCACTTTCAATTCTTTTTTCTTGGCGAAATTGTTGAATAACTCCAATTCCGACCAATGACTCACTAATTTTGGTGTTTAACTGGCTTAAGTTTTCTCTCATTCTTTGATAAACCGTTGAACTATATTTTTGGTAAAACCAAATTATAAAAACTAAGAATGGTAATAATGATAGCGTCGCCCAGGTAATCTTCGCATTCGTTGTAAACATAGCAACCAAAGCAGAAGCCATCCCAAAAACGCCCACAATAAGTGTTAAAAACAGCGTCCAGAAGTCCTGTAAACTCATCGTATCATTAGTTACCCGAGACACTATTGATCCAGCCGGGGTGGCATCAAAGTAATTCATCCCCAATTTATGCAATTTCCTAAATAAAAGAACCCGCACTCTTTCTAACGTTCGTTCGGCTCCCATTGCATAAAGGAAAGTTTGCCCAAACTGAAAAATTGCTTGTAATATTGCTCCTAGAAAATATAAACCAGCAAACAAAAACATAATCGAAAGTGGCGTTGAACTATGGATTAAAAAATGATCCATATAATATTGAATCAACCTGGGAAGTAAAATATTAATTACACTTACAATTCCTGCAAAAATAATTGCAACCACAAATTGTTTCCAAAAAGGTTTTGTAAAAGGCAACATTCGTTTAATTGTACGAAATTGCTCTTTAGTGGTCATAGTATGTGCCCAAATTGATTCTTTTTTATTCTGCATCTAGGTCACCCTCCTTTGCAATTTTAGTTTCCATTTGTTGTCTATGGAACATATCTTGATACCAACCATCCTGCTTAAGTAACTCTTCGTGAGTTCCTCGTTGAATAATTTCACCACTGTCAAGAACCAAAATTTCGTTAGCATTCATCACACTGCTTAACCGGTGCGCAGCAATTATGGTCGTCTTGCCTTTACGTTCCTTACGCAATTCCTTTAAAATTTCATGTTCTGTTTCACCATCAACCGCAGAAAGGGCATCATCCAGGAGAAGGATCTCTGGATTAATAATCAGTGCCCGCGCAATGGCAAGCCGCTGGCGTTGACCGCCAGACAATGACACGCCTTGCTCACCAACCTCGGTATCAAACTGATCAGGTTGATCTAAAATGTCGTCATACAAATCACTTTTTTTAGCAGCTTCTATAACTTCTTCGTCAGTCGCAGAAAAGTCGCCAAATTTAATATTGTTTTTGATCGTATCAGAAAAAAGAAAACTTTCTTCTGGCACATACCCAATCGATGGTAAATATGTGTTTAACGCATAATCCTTAATGTTAATGCCGCCAACCGTTATTTCTCCCTTATAGTCGTCAAACTCACGTAAAATAAGTTTCATAATCGTTGATTTTCCGGTTCCAACTTTTCCAACCAAACCAAGGGTATTTCCAGCTGGTAATTTAAAACTGACACGATTTAAACTACTTTGTTCGTCACCTGGATAGGTAAAGGACTGAATTGCGAAATTTAAATCACCAGTTGCACGTTGTTTAACCGCATGTTTGTCATCAATAATGCTAGATTTTGCGTGTAACAACAAATTGACTCGATCATAACTCGCATTTCCACGTTCCATGATATTAAACAAATTACCAATGGCAAACATTGGCCAAATCAGCATGGTAATGTATGAAATGAACGAAACAAGTTGTCCAATATTAATGACGTTATGAACAACAAATGATCCGCCTAAAACAAGGGTAATCATGTAAGAAACACCAATCAAAATAGTGGTCATCGGATTAAACATTGCATCTAAAGCGTTAACTTTCCGATTAATTTTGATAGTCTGATCAATTAATTTTTCAAAATCAGCAGTATCTTCTTTATCTTGTCCAAGCGATTTGATCACTTTAATTCCCATAACACTTTCCTGTGTTTTGTTATTTAACCGTGAAAAGGCCGCCTGTGATTTACGAAAAGCAATATGAATCTTTGTTCCTAAATAACCAGCACTAATGGCAAGTAATGGGAACGGAATCATAGCCAACAACGTTAAGCGCCAATCTACAAGTACCATCATGGCAATAATTGTTGTAATACCGGTAATAATCGAATCAGCAAATGATAAAATTCCAGAACCAGCAACTTGTTGAATGGCCTGTAAATCATTAGTTGCATGGGCCATCAAGTCTCCTGTGCGATGTTCCTGATAGAAAGTTTGATCCATCTGCATGTAATGAGTAAAAAGCCGACTACGCAACGTTTTTTCTAGCCGAGCCGCCCCACCGAAAATCCGTGATCGCCAGCCAAATCGAAAAAGGTATTGTAGAATCGCAACACTTACTAAAACAATCAATGAAAACGTCAAAGTTGTTGCTTTTAACTTATTGGTACTGATTAATTGAACCAAATTACCAATAATTTTAGGTGGTAAAACATTTAAGACAGCCACGAGAAGAAGAAAAATAACTCCAATTAGATAATTCCATTTCTCTATTTTAAAAAACCAAGCTAATTTCCGAAATATTGACACGAGTTACTCCTCCTATTTGTTTACTATCTTTCAAATTTCCTCTAATTTTTGGCAACAAAAAAAGGACAAAAATAATCTTTGTCCTTTATCATTCATAAAATCTGTCTAAAACTATTTTTGATGTTTAGCTTGATTCTGCATAGAAGACATCATTTGATGTAACTTCTTTTGCGATGGTTTTTGTCCCATTTGCAACATCATAGTTCGTAACATATCTTCATTGATCGGAGGATTATTCTTAAGATAGCTTTCCATATATTTACGAGCAGCGAAGAAACCACCTACTGCCCCAAGTAATAACGCAATAACAACAATTAAAATCCAAATTCCTGTTGACAATGTTCTAACCTCCTTACAATTATGTATACTACTCTATAGTACACAAAAACTTCACAAAATAAAAGAGGTCATCCTGATTTCCCTATCAGTACCTCTTATTCTATCATTAAATTTAAATAAGAAAAGATTAAATGACCATTACAAAACTAAATGATCGATTTAATCATCACGAAGTCCCTTTTTCCGCTGAACATTTTTCACTTTTTCCGGGGTAACTTCTTTACCACTCTTATCAAACACTTGCATCATTTCAACTTGACTTTTAAAACCTTCTCTAAATCGTTTTAAATATCTCTGACGCAGGTCTTTACGTTCAATGATTTCTAAATCTGTTAAGCCATCACTCTTGGCTTTATGGGCTAATTCATTAATCCTTTTAATTAATTTTTGAAATTCTTCATCTTTTTCTGCCAATTTTTTCACTCCCGATTTGTTTACCAATGATTTTACACTGTTATTGATTTTTTTTCAAAAAATTGAACCCGAACGTTTGTTTGAATACTGTAATTGCATATGGTAAAATGAGAACAAGAAAATGCGAGGTGCTCACAATGTCAAAAACATCTGAAAGTAAGCAATTTGCTGTGCTTAGATACATATATGATAAAGTAAACGAAAAAGGATATCCACCAACTGTGCGTGAGATTGGTGAGGCAGTTTCCCTCTCCTCTACTTCTACTGTCCATGGCCATATTGAAAGATTACAAAAAAAGGGACTTTTACAAAAAGACCCTACCAAACCACGTGCTTTAGAAATTACACCTGCGGGTTTAGAGGAATTAGGTGTTAGTGCCACCCCTAATAAAATTCCGATCTTAGGAACTGTCACTGCTGGTGCACCAATTTTAGCCGTTGAAGAAGCAACTGACTTTTTTCCACTTCCTCCTGATTTTGAACACGAGGATGGTGATTTATTCATGTTGAATATTCGTGGAGAAAGCATGATTCAGGCTGGAATTTTAAATGGTGATCAAGTTATTGTTCGTAAACAAAGCTCTGCAGATAACGGTGATATTGTCATTGCCATGACAGAAGAAAATGAGGCCACTTGCAAACGGTTCTTCAAAGAAACTGATCATATTCGCTTACAACCCGAAAATGATACCATGGCTCCAATTATTTTAGATAACGTTAGTATCCTTGGCCGTGTAGTTGGCTTATATCGGGATAAGATTTATTAAACATAAAGGTTCAGTGGATGAAATGCCTTGAACCTTTTTTTATTTACAAATAATTGCTAGTCAACCATTCACTCAAGTGATAAATATTTTCAGAGCCCATGTCGAGAGTTTGTTTGGCTAGTGGTTGCCCGTCATTAATGCTTTTAACCAATTTGATATTTGCAGGTAATTCACCTAAATCAGGTGCAATTCTACCTGCTAAAACAATAACTTTACATTCTGGATTGAGTTTCAAACAGGCTTCGGCAAGTCCAAACGGTACCTTTCCATTTCTGGATTGCGTATCAAATGATCCCTCACCAGTAATTAAATAATCAGCATTCACAACTTTTTCTTTAAAATCAAGTAATTTTAGAATGCTGTCTATACCTGATGTTAATTGCGCACCAAAAAATGTTTTTAAGCCATAACTTAGCCCTCCGGCACCTCCAGTTCCCCAATCGGAAGCAAAATCTTTACCCAAATCTCGTTGAACAACCAGTGACAGATGGTGGAGATTTTCTTCAAGAACCTTTTTATCATCTGAAGAGGCCCCTTTTTGTGTACCAAAAACATTAGTTGCTCCATCCGGTCCTAAAAGCGGATTAGCCACATCATTTAAAACAATTAGTGGGACTGAAATGACCTTTTTCGTGGGTGCAACAATTGTTTCAAGTTCACTCAACCCGCCGTTTCCTAAATCAATAGACTTCCCGGCTTTATTCAAAAACTGAAAACCTAGCGCCATTGCCATCCCGGCTCCACCATCATTGGTGGCACTGCCACCGACACCTAAATAAATTTTCTTTGGTCGATGGGCCAAACTTGCCTGGAGTAATTGGCCCGTTCCAAATGTTGTAGCTCTAAATGGATTAAGTTCAGCACCTTTTAAATGTTCTATGCCACTGGCAGATGCCATATCAATTACCGCCACTTTGGCTTTGTCTTCGGTTAGCCCAAGTTCTGCCTTAATTGGTCGTCCAATCGCATCAGTGACTTCAACAGAATAACGATTACCTTTAAAATGGTCCATCAACACTGTCATTGTTCCTTCACCACCATCCGCCATTGGTAAAGAAACCGTCTTAATTTTTGGATCGACCTTTTTCAATCCTGCCACAATACTTTCAGTAGCCTTTTTTGCAGTCATGCTATTTTTAAATGAATCCGGAGCGACAATAACTTTCATATTTAAGCCTTCATTTCATTGTTCATCTCGTTCGTCTAAATCTACGCGCACACGCTGGATGCGCTTACAATTCTTTATATCTACAACTGTATTATACTGAATTAAAGAAGCCTTGTGTCGGTCTCGGTAATTAATTTGTAAAACTTCAATTACAAGCTTTGTACTCAAAACATTGATTATTTTTCCAACAAATGGATGATCCAAATCATCACAGTTTGTACATCTGACTAACATTCCAATCTTAAATTCAGACAGCATTTAATCACCGCCAATCATTAGTATATTAATATGATAACAATTAGAAACAGTAAAAAGCAATTAAGAACCTTAAGATTCCTTATTTTCACGATTGTACTTTAACTTTTTTTGAGCGATAATATAAGAAAGTATCCGTAAGGGAGAGTAATTTATGTTATTTTTGTTCATTATGGCAATATTTGCACTTGTTTTATCCATTCTTAGGCTGTCCATGGTTATCCAAAATGGTGAACGACTAGTTTCGCCGATTCTGCTTACCGTGGTCTGTATAGGACTGATTATTTTTAGTGGTATTAATTTACCATTTTGGCATAATTCAAAATCTAACCGTTCAGCTAGTTCCAGTTCTACAGAATTAGTTTCAAAATCTTCAAAAAATCTTAATGGTAGTTTTTCTAATGCTGGTGAAAAAGTGTTTCCAGGAGATGCCAACAAAAGAAAAAATGCAGCTCAGTCTGTTAAAGCTGATAACATTCTTAAATCTCTTCAAAAAAATTATAAAGGTACAGGAACCGTTTCTTTTAACAAGACAAACAAGGAATATGAAGTTAAGCCAACAAATAAGGAATTTGTTAGTTCACTCAAATCTTTAATTAAAAATCCTGCTAATGCAAAAGAAGCCAATTTTGATCAGGTGGCCACAAACTTCAAGAAACTTTCTTCATCCATCAAAAAGAATCTTGGCAGTGGTTATTCAGTTTCATTGATGAATCCTAATCAAGAAACAAAACCTCTATTAACAGCAAAAGATGGTGTCGTTACTTATAACTATTTTAAATAAACGCTCAATTAGTTCAAAAAAGGGATCGTGCAAATAAAAGCACGATCCCTTTTTGGTTCTTAAACTTTCCGACGTTGATATTGGCGTTGTTGATCCTTTTGTCCAGCTAAATAAAATTTTGCCGAATCAATTTGAGTATGAGTCGTAAAATCATCAGCTGACAAAGGCATTTGCGAATTAAACATTGCCTCATACTCAGTAATCGAAAGTTCTTCACGATCTTCCAGCAAATGCTTCACTTTGTCACCACCAATGGCAGTTTCAAATCCTGGTTGAAGCGTCGTCACATAAAATTCCCCTTCGGCACCTGATCCATAACTGAATAACCCAATTTTTTGCCCACTCTTTAAATTTTCACTGTTAACTAATAAGGAAAGTAAACTCAGATAAAGCGAGCCAGTATACAAATTACCAACCTCGCGACTGAAAATACGTGAATATTCAAATTCTCTTAATAATTGAGTTGCATGCCGGTCATCAGTTTTTGATAACACTGACTTTAGGGCCTTTAACCCCATCTTTGTATAAGGTAAATGAAAAACAATTGCTTGCAAATCCGAGAGTTTTGTTTGTGTTTTAGCTTGATACTCAGTCAACGTGCGGTCAAAAAAATCAATGTATTCTTGAGAAGAATACTTGCCATCAACAACCGCCTGCGTGGCATACAACGGGCGCCAGAAATCCATAATGTCAGCCGTATAATGGGCTGATGGTTCCTCAATTGTCAATATTTTTGGATTGGCACTGATAATCATTGCCATAGCACCACCACCTTGCGTAGGTTCACCAGCACTATGCAGGCCATATCTGGCAATATCGGACCCAATCACTAAAACCTTACTTTCCGGATGGGCTAACACATGATCCTTTGCAAGTTGAATACCCGCTGTCATCGCATAACAGGCTTGTTTAAGTTCCACACTTTGAATATTTGAGCGCAATTGCAACAGATGCTGGAGATAAATTGCCGCAGATTTTGAATTATCGACACCTGACTCCGTTCCAAAAAGGACCAGATCAATTTGATCACGATTTCGATCATCAATAATTTGGTCAGCTGCATTTGCGGCCATTGTCACGGCATCCTGTGAGTTTGGAATGACTGATTGTTTGCTTTGGCCAATCCCAATCAAATATTTGCCAGGTTCCTCATTTCGTGCTTTTGCCAGCTTGGCCATGTCCACATACCATTTAGATGTATAAAACCCAATGCGATCTATTCCAACTTTCACCGTATATTGCCTCCGTTTTTCACCGTTAAATACTTCCTTAATTTATTTTATCACACGCAAGCTAACTACCAAATAATTACGAAAACCGTTTAAACAAACCCTAATGATTACCAAAGCCTAATATCAGGTCAAAAATATGGTCTGATTTCCCGTTTGGAGAAAATCAGACCATTATTGATAATCTTAAGCAAAGAACCAATTACTAGCATCATGGTAAACTTTTTCAACTGTTTCCGGTTGATCTTCACCAGGTAAATCTTGACTACTTTTTAGTCCTGTTCTTGCCAAAATGTAGCAAAGCCCTTGATAACTGGTACGGTATGAAGCAAGTTCTTTAGAATCAATTTTGATAGTTGAACCAGGAACGGCTGGTATTAATTCATCTCGTTCATAAATGCAGTCCCCATTAACTAATTTCCAGATTCCGTTAATCTTTTCCAAACGCGAAAAAATCCGCGCATACGAATGTAGATCAACCGGTTGACCATCCAATTCAGTCCGTGGTGACAACATCATAACCGTCATTTCACCAATTGCCTTATTGCCGTTTACCCAAACCGAAGTCGAATTGATTTTGTGTTTAGAGCCCCCACCATTTGCTGCGGAAACTTTCTCAAAATAACCTTTTGCGGAACCGTCATACCAAGAGACATGAATTTGCGCATCATCGCTATAACAATCAGCTTCCTGGGTATAAAGACCGTTATCACGACAATAACGTTCATACTCCAGCAATTCACGAATCTCAGCACGATCTTGAAAGGCTTTTTTATCTGATTGATCAAGCGGTGCATCATAAAAATTTTTAATAGTCATAACTAAATCTCCTCCGATTTCATTTAAAAGTTAGTCAATATTCAATGCATTGTACATCACAATAAAAGGATTGTTCGCACTGCGATGAGCACGCGCATGCATTGTTTCAGTTTCCTTCACAGCACCAGACGGCATATTTGTCAGTGGTGATCAGCTTCTACCTTACCTGCTTTTATTTCATCAATATTATTTTCAAGCATGCTTAAAACAGAAACTGGGAACGCATCTATCCGATGACCACTAAATAATTGCGCCTGATCACCGATTAAATTATGCAACTTATGAATTGCAGTTTCCCAAGTGGTTAAAGAAGCACACCGGGAATCATAAAGTTCACACATAGTTGCAGTTGCAATCCCATCACCAGTAAAACCAACATGGTTTTTAACATCCACAAAACACATGCTTCCTTTAGAATGTCCTGGCATTCCAACCGCTTGTAAGATAATTCCTCCAAGATCAAAAGTGTCTCCATCTTGAAGTGGTTGATAATTAAATGATGTTGCCTGAGGCATGCTAGTCTCCATGTGGGCAACAAGTGCTTCGTTATGGCCACTTGCAATATCAACATCATGCAAACGATCAGCCGGCGCAAAAGCTGCCTTCATGATTTCATCATCAGCAGGATTCATATAAACTGAATCAAACAAAGAAGCCCCACCGGTATGATCAGGATCACCATGTGTTAATAAACAAACAAGCGGTTTCGTTGTAATCTGACGAATCACATTAAGAAGCTCCCGATCAATGCCAAAACCAGCATCGATCAAAGCGGCTTTATTTTTACCAACTATCAACTGCTGAGCAAATTTAATGGGTCGGGTCGTAATATTTTCGCTAATCACATAAACTTGATCATTAACCGGCGTAACTGTATACAAATTATCCATAACTATCGATCTCCTTAATTTATAAATCGACTATTACTTACTTAAATGCAGTAATTTTTCAGCATTACGATATGCAATTTTTTCTTGATCTTCCATGCTTAAACCAGCATCGGCCAAAAATGTCGCTGCACCAGTGGGATGGTTATATGGATAATCTACTGAATACATCAAATGATCACTACCTACCTCAGTCATATCCAACTGTAATTGGGCATTAAAGAACATGCCACTTGGTGTAATGTAGAAATTGTCCCGGTATGTTTGACTAATGCTGCGATCAAGGTGAGCCGTCAGTCCCAATGTTTGATCCATTCGCTCTAAGAAATTAGGAACCATTTCACCCCAATGACCAGTAATAATATGCAAATTAGGATGACGATCAAATAGCCCAGATAAAATCAGACGAACCATTTGCACCCCAAGGTCCTCATGCCAACCCCAGCCAGCCCCTGCAAAAGTAAAAGCAGTTAATTCTGACCAGCCATCGCCGTCATAGTAATGTTCTTTAATATCATTTGGGATCACTGCAGGATGAAAATACAAAGGCACATCGAGTTCTTCGGCCTTAGCAAAAATTGGTTCATAGAACGGATCGTCAAAGAACTTGCCATCATAATAGCCATGAATCATTGCCCCTTGGAGACCTTTTTCTTTAACTGCACGTTCAAGTTCGGCAGCTGCCGCCTTAGGATCCCCAACTGGCAAAACTGCCCAACCTCCAAACCGATCAGGATGAGTAGCAATCGCATCAGCCAGGTCATCATTAGCCATTCGGCTCAGGTCAATGGACACCTTTGGATCAAGATTTTGGGGCGAATTATCGCCATAGCCCATAATTTGTTTATCAATCTGATTTGCATCCATAAATGCCAGACGTTTGTCACCGACGCTCGTTAATTCGGTGTTATCTTTTTTAGATTTAGCCACAAATTCGGCAATGCTATGATCTGCCGGATCTTTATGCGGATTGACTGGAGCAGGCATATAAGGTTTAGCTGCCTCATTGACGCGTTTTGATTCCCAGTGTTCTTCTAATGTAATAAATTTCATGTTGTTTTCCCCTTTTGTTTTTTTATATTTACTTTACAGACCCAATAATAAGGACTTACATAAACAATTAATAGACCCTTTTGGTGTCAAAAGCGCTAAAATGTCACATAGGAGGTCGCAAAATGAATACAATTAAAATGCAACTTGCCCATGACAATCATATCGATCAACGCCTACAAGCCACGCAAGACAGCCTTTTTGCTGTACTAAAAAAAGACTATCTAGCCAATCAACAGTTTTCAACAATTCGAGTAGGCACCCTTTGTCAAGATGCTAAAGTGGCTCGCCAAACATACTATCGTCACTATGGAAGTATTGGCGAAATCATAGAAGTTAGCTGTGTCAGAATGATTAACCAGTTCCTCCAGAAAATTGATCGAACACCCAACTCTACCCGTATTTCTGCACAATTAATCGTAGAAGCTTTATCCAATCACCAAACTTTGTTAAAAATGATGTTTTGGAGTAGTGAACAGGAAATGGTCGTTCAATTAATTACCGGAGATATTCTTCGTGTTTACAGTTTTGAAGATATTCACGAATCTCATAAACCCTTTATTGCAGAACTTATGGCTCGTAGCGTTCTAAGTTTTGCTCAAGTTCTAATAAAGTATCCTCAGACCAACAAAGCCGATTTGATTCGTATTTATAAAAGAATGGTTCCGGCACCTGCCACTTTAACTAAAGAAGACGAAAAATGAAAAATTCATTTTCATCTTCTTTTTATATTTTGCATTAAAACTGGCTACTATTAATCATGAATCCGAAAAATAAAAATGCCCTTAAACTAATGAATTCAAAAGGTTTAGAACTTATTTATCTTAAATAAAGCGTTTACTTATGGTTTTAAGCATAAATGACTTACGAGAGTTAAAATTTTATGCTAATGTAAACAATTGCCTGGTAAAAAGAGAAAAGGAGTTCTAAATTATGTCAGAAAGTTCCGAAAAAAAATCAGCAGAGTATCAAGCTGCTGTCACCGTTAAACGTCCAATGCTAGCTATGATTGGTCTATTAATCGGCGGATTTGTGGGGATGCTAAGTGAAACTTCACTTAATATTGCCCTTCCAAGCCTAATGGCTAAGTTAAACGTCAACGTAAGTACTATTCAGTGGTTAGTAACTAGTTACATGCTGGTCATTGGAATCGTTCTTCCGCTTTCAAGTTTACTTACCAAATGGTTTACAACGCGACAACTTGTACTTTTCGCGTTAGCAGATTTTATTGTTGGTGCAATTATTTCTGCATTAGCACCGTCGTTTGCAATTTTATTAATTGGCCGAATGATCCAAGGTATCGCTCCTGGAATTATCTTGCCATTAATGTACACAGTTGCAACCTTAATTTTTCCACCTTATAGGTTAGGAACTGCCATGGGAATGATCGGGTTGGTTATTATGTTTGCTCCTGCGATTGGACCGACATTATCTGGAATTATTCTTGGTGCCCTATCATGGCACTGGATATTTTGGACATTTGTGCCATTCTTATTAATTGCAGCATTCCTAGCTTATAAATATCTTCCAAATGTAACAAAAATTACTAAGCCTAAAGTCGATATCCTATCTATTGCCTTATCCACGATTGGGTTTGGTAGTCTAGTAACGGGCGTAAGTTTGGCAAGTAGTCATGGTTGGAATTCACCTTTAGTATTGGGAATCCTAGTATTTGCACTATTAGTTCTGGCAGCTTATATCTACCGCCAATTGCATTCCACCAATCCAATCTTAAATTTTCATGTATTTGAAAAACCTAATTTCAGAATTGGCGCCATTCTAATTATATTAGATTTCGGAATTATCATTTCCTCTATGTACCTATTACCAATGTTCTGGCAAAATGGTTTAGACATTGCAGTTGCGCTAACCGGGATTGTCATGTTGCCAGGTGGAATTGTTAATGCCATTGTTTCAGCAATCTCTGGCCGTCTTTTTGATCGTTTAGGTGCCCGTTTATTAGCCGCATCTGGTTTCTTAATTGTTATTGTTGGAATTGTGATGCTTTTGTTTGCCACCCCAACGTCAGCAATGTGGTATGTCATTTTGGCCCACATCATTATCATGATTGGTGCCCCACTAGCAATGTCACCAGCCCAAACATTTGGCCTAAACGCGCTTGATGTGCATTCAACGGGTGATGGCAGCACGATCATGAATACTTTCCAACAAATGATGGGCGCTGTAGCAACAGCCGTAGCAACCAGCTTATTAGCTGTTGGTCAGCATGCTTCGTCAGCACCGGAATCTTCGCGAACAGCATTTACAAACGGTGTTCATTACGGATTAATCTTCCCGTTAGTTCTTGCAGTTATTGCTTTTTTGATTTCATTTAAAATTAATGATAAATCTGAAGGTAAATAGGTTTTAAAACTAAAATAATCAAAAATGCTTATTCAGGAGTCTATTCTGAATAAGCATTTTTGATTATTTCTTTTCATGTCGATAATACTGAACCTTTAGGAAATCAAGAATTATCGTTGCAATTACAGTAATACCCATCACTAATAGAATCCACGCCCAAGAAACGGGAGTCGTAATCCACCCCTCAGCGGCTAAACAAGTAGCCACGACAATATCTAAAGCAACCATTCCAGCAACCCAGTTACTTGGGCGTGAGCGCCAAAACACTCCTTCAGTTCGTGTCATTAAAATTGTTGTCATTGCTGAATAAATTAAGTAAAGAAACATAAGTGAGCTAATGTCTGCCTGAGAAACGACCGTTTGTGAAACAAAGTACCATAGAAGCATTAATCCAACTGCTAACCAACCAATTGTAAAAATCGCAGCTATTTTAGTTAATTTAAGTAAATCCCAATGTTCAGGTTTTCGTGATGGAACGGCTCTGTCGGTTCCTAGAACTAATGTCACCATATCATTCATGACAACAATAAACACAATTAGACTTAAAGACACAGGGAAAAATCCAGCAAAAATAAATCCAAATGTCAGAAGTGCTGCTAACTCAGCCGTTCGAGCCAACTTAGTGATTGTCCAAGTCATCATGCGTCGATAAACCCGATGCCCACTATCAATTACCTTCATGATGTCTAATAAACTATCATTAGTTAGTACTACCTTAGCTGCCTTTTTGGCAGCATCAGTAGCCGTCGATACAGCAATTCCCACGTCTGCTTGTTTCAATGCCGGTGCGTCATTAATGCCATCTCCAGTCATGCCTACAACACTCCCCTGATCTTGTAAAGCCTTAACCACTTTAAATTTATCCTCAGGAAAAACATTAGCGTAACCATCGTAGGCAAGCGGGTTATTCAAAGCATCGTGAATATCTGAAATGCGATCACCAATGCCGACTTTTTCTGCAATAACCTTGGCAGTCTCACGCGTATCGCCGGTCAGCATAATCACTTTAATCCCTCGGTCACGAATTTTTTGGACAGCTTCTTTTGCATCTTCTTTAGGCATATCCGTTAACCCAATCAACCCAACAATTGTAAACTGCTGATTGTTATTGGCACGAATTCCAATTGCTAAAACTCGCGCACCACTGGAACTGATTTTTTTGATGTCATTGATATAAGTTTCAGGTACATTACCCATCTTTTGTAGGGTAATTGGAGAACCCATCACAACTTCTTTGGGAGACCCATTTTCCACAATTTCGGCTGTTGAAAATTTAACGGCTGGATCGAAGCCTTTGAAACTCTTACGCACAAACCCTTCAAGATGTCGTTGGTTAAATTCACTCAGAATTGCGTTATTAATTGCATCGTTAGCAGTGTCATCTGCGGCAGCGGCGGCTAATTTAATCAAATTAGTTTCATCATATTCTTCATTGTACCTAATGATGTTAGAAACCTTCGATTGATTTTTAGTCAACGTCCCCGTTTTATCGATCAACAACACATCTAAACTCGCGGCTTCTTGAATTCCCGTTAAACCAGTCACTAAAACTTGCTGTTTTGTAAGTTCTTTAGCCTCAAGTGAATTAGCAACTGTAAAACTAGATGGCATCGAAATTGGAATTGTTGCAATAAACAAAATTACCAGAAACGGTAATAATTCCTGCCAGGACGTTCCGCGAATGAAAGCCGTAATCACTAGAATTATTGCTAGAACGATATCCAAATAGGCAAGATAGCGAACAATATTAAAAAGTAACGTTTGAAGACGTCCAGGAGCCTCTGAATTTTGGGAAAGCCCAACAGTTTTTCCATACGAGCTTTGGGACCCTGTGGCAATAACCTTTGCGATAATTTCACCATGGGTAATGGTAGATCCAGAAACCACTTTTCCACCTGATTTAATAGTCACATCTGCAGATTCACCAGTAAGGGCTGCCTGATTTACGCTAACCGTTCCCTGCAAGATCTGCAAATCTGCAGAAACAATGTCCCCAACCCGTTGATGGATAATATCCCCAGGAACAAGCTCCTTCGATGTGCAAACTTGCCATTTATTATCTCTCAATACTCGAACTGAGATTTTTAGTTTTTTATGCAAAAAACCAACTGCATTTTTAGCACGCCGTTCTTGAATTTCACCGTCAATAGCTGAAAATAATAACAATAATACAATAACTAATGCTTGAAATTGTTTTCCTAAAATAAATTCAAAAATGATGGCTGCTTCTAACAACCAGGAAATCGGATTCCACATGCGTTTTAAAGTTCCAATAAATGGACCGTCTTCTTTAGTTGGCACTTCATTGTTTCCGTATTGTTTTGTAAGTTGTTCTACTTGTTTCGAACTAAGCCCTGAATTACCCATAAACTGTTCTTCAAAATTTGAATTTTGATCAGATTTTGTATCAACCATACCGCTACTCCCCTTCAACTCACTATTTTAAAATAAAAAACGTCTACTAACATTCCGAAAATTCGAAATATCAGTAGACGTTATCAATTATCGTTTCGATAATAATTAGGGTGAACATCATCACCATTTTATTAATCAATTTACAAAAAGGTGATACAAATATAAATATTTGTATCACCTTTTTTCGGCAGCTGCCAAATTTACTCGAGTCGTAGGACTCCGTTAGCACTTAAAAGCTTGTCACCAAGGTGCTACCGTCCCTCTATTACTGATATTTATGCACGTATCTTTTTCAGGAGGAGATACTAATTTAAGATAAATTTGACATTGGTGAAGTAATTAATTAGTCAAAATCTACATTGTTAGGGAAGCGTGCAATTCGGGTACTCTTGCCTAAGTCTTCCTCAATCCGTAACAACTGGTTGTACTTCTCAACACGTTCTGAACGTGCAGGAGCACCAGCCTTTAATTGTGCTGAGTTTGTAGCAACTGTAAAGTCGGCTACAAAGGTATCACCGGTTTCACCAGAACGATGTGAAATCATGGTTGTGTAACCATTTTTACGAGATAAACGAACAGCTTCAAGAGTTTCAGTAACGGTACCAATTTGGTTAAGCTTGATTAGAATTGAGTTGCCCAAACCATTCTTGATGGCTTTAGTGATTAATTCAGGGTTAGTGCAGACCGGATCGTCGGCCACAATCTGAACTTTATCGCCCATCTTAGCAGTAAACTTCTCAAAGTTATCCCAATCATCTTCACTGAATGGATCTTCAATAGAAATAATTTCAGGGAACTTCTTAAGGAGACCTTCATAATACTGACCCATTTCGTCAGCTGATTTATGAGTGCCTTCAAAATCATATTGCTTTGTCTTTGTGTTATAGAAGTATGAAGCAGCAGCATCAAAAGCAATGGCAATTTCTTTACCAGGTGTGTATCCAGCTTTTTGAATAGCTTCATGTAACATGGTTAAAGCTTCTTCAGAAGACTTCAAGTCAGGTGCAAATCCACCTTCGTCACCAAGACCAGATTGATAACCAGCATCTTCAATAACTTTTTTCAATGTATGATAAGTGTTAGCGATTTTTTCAAAACCGTCACGGAAACTTGTCCGTTCAACTGGGGTGATCATAAATTCTTGCATATCAATTCCGTTATCAGCATGTTCCCCACCGTTGATAACATTATGGAATGTTTGTGGTAATTCAAGATCTGCACCACCAAGATAACGGTACAAAGGAATCTTTTCGTAATTTGCAGCAGCACGAGCAGTGGCCATTGAAACACCGAGAATGGCATTAGCACCTAAACGAGCTTTATTCTTAGTTCCATCAAGATCAATCATAATTTGATCAACATTACCTTGGTTAAAAGGTGAAACACCCTTTAAAGCCTTGTTGATTTCAGTATTAACATTGTTAACAGCTTTGCTGACACCTTTACCCTGAAGACGATCACCGCCATCACGTAGCTCAACAGCTTCAAGTTCACCAGTTGAAGCACCAGATGGTACTTCGGCACGGCCAAGTGTGCCATCTGATAAAATAACATCTGCTTCAACCGTTGGATTGCCTCGAGAATCAAAAATCTCTCTTGCTTTAACCTGATCAATATATACTGACATATAAAAAATCCTCCTCATATTTTTATCTCAAAAAAAAGGACGTCTGCCTGCTAAATAAGCTGGCAGACGTCATCAATTATTCGAGAATAATATTACCGCGAACGTCATCGCGTTTAAGTTTTACAAGATGAGTATAGTTCAGGTTCTGAAGATTTGCAAATTTAAACCATTAAAAGTATGTGTCAAGTTTTCCTAGGTGCCT
>NZ_JQBD01000024.1 GCF_001437255.1 Pediococcus damnosus
ATTGACCATCTAGGAAAACCTTACACTAACGATAGTCAATGTTACGTTTCTAAACAAAAAACGCACCCGCCGAATCTTCGTTCAGACCAGTCAGCTGCGTTGCAAATCATTATTTTGTTGTAACCTTTTTTGAATCAACACTGTTTCGTTTAGTTGATGCTTTATCTGTAGTATCAACATGTTTTTTCAAATACTTAATTAACTCAGATTCATGCTTAAAAATACGTGGATGTTGTTGTTTGTGCATCCGTAAATCAATTTCGTGAATCTTAATTCGCCCAGTCCAAGTATGCGAATATTTGATAATTAAACGGTTATTCAATTCTTCTTTTCCAAACTTAAACACATAAACATTTTCAGGAGTCATTAATGGTCTGAAATAACGTTTTTCATATTTATATTTATTGGAGTTCATGAACTGTTTCGTTCGCTTTAAAATAACTAACACCTCCAAAAAATTGTTCAAAGCGTCTTAATCTCGTTTCTCGTTAATCATTATATTAAGCTATTATCAGTAAAAAGTAAACTAATCTGCTGAGATTACCTATTTCAAACTAATAATTAATACAATAAATACTATCTAATAAAGTCTATTACATAAATTTTACTTATTTGTCATCTTGTTCTGTATCAGTCTGCAAAACAGCCATGAAGGCTTCTTGTGGAATTTCCACTGTGCCAACTGACTTCATTCGCTTTTTCCCACGTTTCTGTTTGTCTAACAGCTTGGCTCTACGATCTGGATCACCCGTATGAATCTTAGACGTGACATCTTTTCGGTAAGCCTTGATATTAGTTCGTGAAATTATCTTCGCACCAATTGCGGCCTGAATTGGGATTTCAAAGTTTTGTCTTGGAATAATCTTCTTCAAACGTCCTGTAATTTCAATTGCGCGTTGTTTGGCAAAATCACGATGCGCAATGAAACTAAGGGCGTCCACCTTGCTACCGTTTAAAAGAATATCAATTTTAACTAAATCGCTTGGTCGGTAATCTTCCAATTCATAATCTAAAGATGCATAGCCATGGGTACTAGATTTAAGTTTATCAAAAAAGTCAAAAATAATTTCTGACAATGGTAAATAGTAAACCACATTAACCCGATATGTGTCTAAATAATCCATCGTGTCGAATACTCCTCGACGATGCTGACATAGTTCCATTACAGGTCCAACATAATCGTTAGGCACCATAATGGAAGCTTTTACGAATGGTTCCTTAACGCTCTTAATATTGGCTGCGTCTGGCATGTCAGAGGGATTTTCAACAACTTTTTCTCCACCATCTGTTAACTCAACGTGATACGTTACTGATGGCGCCGTGGTAATAAGGTCTAAATTAAACTCTCTTTCTAGTCTTTCTTGAATGACATCCATGTGTAGTAATCCCAAGAACCCACACCGAAATCCGAATCCTAATGCTTGTGATGATTCAGGTTCAAACTCGAGGGCAGCATCATTCAACTGTAATTTTTCTAAAGCTTCACGCAATTCATTGAACTTGGCATTATCGGTTGGATAGAGTCCTGCATAAACCATGGGACTCATTTCCCGATACCCATGGAGGGCTTCTTTCGCAGGTGTTTTGCTGCTAGTTACCGTATCACCAACTCGCGTATCCTTAATATCTTTGATGCTGGCCGTTAAATAACCCACATCACCAGACATTAAATAATCACGCTTGATTGGTTTAGGAGAGTTTACCCCTACTTCTGTAACTTCATATTCGGTTCCACTATTCATTAATCGAATGTGGTCTCCAGGTTTAACGGTACCTTCAAACAAACGCACACTCAAAACAACGCCACGATAGTCATCATATTTAGAGTCAAAAATTAAGGCTTTTAAAGGACCGTCTAAATCTCCAGTGGGTGCAGGAACTTTCGCAACTATTTGTTCTAAAAGTTCACCAATTCCAATTCCTTTTTTGGCACTCGTTAAAACAGCGTCAGAAGCATCCAATCCAATGACATCCTCAATTTCTTTTCGTACTTTTTCAGGATCTGCGGACGGAAGATCAATTTTATTAATTACAGGAACGATTTCAAGATCATCATCCAGTGCTAAGTAAACATTAGCAAGGGTTTGGGCCTCCACACCTTGAGCAGCATCCACCACTAAAACAGCTCCTTCACAAGCTGCAAGGCTTCGAGAAACTTCATATGAAAAGTCGACATGTCCGGGGGTATCAATTAAATGAAAAATGTACACTTCACCATTTTTTGCCGTGTAGTGTAATTCTACTGCATTTAATTTAATAGTAATTCCACGTTCACGCTCAAGATCCATTGAATCTAACAATTGGTCTTGCATATCTCGTTTAGCCACAGTATCGGTTAATTCCAAAATTCGATCTGCCAAAGTTGATTTTCCGTGATCAATATGGGCAACAATTGAGAAATTTCTAATATGCCGCTGACGATCTTTTAAATCTTTGTATTCTGGCATTTTATTCCTACTTTCATCAAACTTCATTTAACCTATTATAGCAACGTTTTACGACAATCTCAATTAATGGATTTTAAAGTTAGCTGAACCGTTCCTATCTTTAAAAAAAACAAAAACACGTTCCAAAGTAGTGATGCCAAATGCCCCAATTGAAAATTGGATTATTCGAATCGCTTATTACTTTTTTCCGCGTTTTCTATTTACTATTTAAATTTATCGAAGAAACCGCCTTTACCACTGCCTGAGACTTGTTCGCCACTAGCCTTGGCAAATGATTGCATAGCTTCCCGTTGCTCATGATTTAAGTTCTTAGGTGTTTTAATAATTACGGTAACTTGTTGGTCACCGTTACCATTTCCACGTAAACGCGGTGCTCCCTTGCCTCTTAAACGGAAGGTAGTCCCTGTTTGTGTTCCAGCAGGAACCTTCATCTTCACATCACCATGAACTGTTTTAACCTTAATCTCGTCACCAAGTGCTGCCTGAACAAATGTAATTGGCTGATCCAAATATATCTCTGCACCATCTCGTTTGAAGACTTTACTTGGGGCTACTCGGAAGATAATAAACAGATCACCATATCCACCTTGGTTGGAACCAGCTTCACCTTGTCCTTGTAGCCGCATTTGCTGACCATCTTCAACTCCAGCGGGTACAGTAACTTTAACCTCATGACGCTCATTAACACGTCCAGATCCTTGACAAGTTGGGCACTTCTCTTTAATTTCTTTCCCAGTTCCGTGGCAAACATCACAGACTTGTTGAGAAACCATGCGACCCAATGGTGTGTTTTGTGTAACTTGGATGTAACCAGCACCATGACACTTTGAACAGGTTTTTGGGGAAGTTCCTGGTTTTGCTCCCGTACCGTTACATGTATCACAGGTTGCTTCTCGATTATATTTAATGGTCGTCTTTTTCCCAAACACACCTTCCTCAAAGGTAAGATCCATTTGGTATTGTAAATCTTCTCCAGTTTGTGGTTGGTTTGGTTGAGCACTTCGTGTACGGCCACCACCGTTACCACCACCAAAGAATTGACTGAAAATATCATCAAAGCCGCCGCTGCTACCGCCAAAGCCACCGAAGTCGGAAGAATTAAATCCACCGCCACTTCCGCCGCCAAAGCCAGCATTTTCATCAGCAGAACCATATTGATCATAACGAGCACGCTTTTGGTCATCGCTTAAAACTTCATAAGCTTCATTAACGTCTTTAAACTTTTGTTCCGCGTCAGGGGCCTTGTTTAAATCAGGATGGTATTTCTTCGACAATTTACGATATGCTTTTTTTATTTCATCAGCAGATGCGTCTTTGGATACTCCCAGGATTTCATAGTAATCTTTATTCTCTGCCATTATGAACCTCCATTTTTATCAATAAACATAGAATATCACAGACTAAATGCAATAAAAAGCCAAAGTCCATTTTGACTTTGACTTTTTATTAACTATCAAGTAATTAATTACTTGTTTTTGTCTTTGTCAGGATCTACTTCTTCAAAGTCACCATCGACGGTTCCCTTATCATCTTTTTTACCAGATGTTGCAGAATCACCTTTACTGCTATCGGCTTTACCGCCCTTAGCTTTCTCCTTGTCTTGAGCCTGTTGATATAATTTAACTGAAAGGTCTTGAACAATCTTATTCAAGTCATCTTTCTTTGTCTTCATATCTTCGATGTTATTGTCTTTTTGTGCTTTCTTCAAAGCATCTTCAGCATCTTTAGCTTTTTTAATTTCTTCCTTGGATACTTTACCATCAAGCTCTTTAAGTGTCTTATCTGTTGTAAAGATTAATTGTTCAACCTCGTTTTTAAGATCAACTTCCTCTTTACGTTTCTTATCAGCATCGGCATTTTCTTTAGCTTCATTCATCATTCGATCGATTTCTTCGTCTGAAAGGCCCGAAGAACTCTTGATTGTGATCTTCTGATTCTTACCAGTTCCCTTATCAGTTGCGGAAACATTAACGATACCGTTTTTATCAATATCAAACTTAACTTCAATTTGTGGTACACCACGAGGTGCTGTAGGAATATCTGTTAATTGGAATCTCCCAAGTGTCTTGTCATCTGCAGCCATTGGTCTTTCACCTTGGAGCACATGAATGTCAACAGCTGGTTGATTATCAGCGGCAGTAGAGAAGACTTGTGACTTACTTGTAGGAATCGTTGTATTACGATCAATCAACTTAGTGAAGACGCCACCCATTGTTTCAATTCCTAATGACAATGGTGTGACATCAAGTAAAACAACATCCTTAACGTCACCAGTTAATACACCACCTTGAACTGCAGCACCAATAGCAACAGCTTCATCAGGGTTAATAGAATGGTTAGGCTCTTTACCTGTCCATTCCTTTACAGCTTCTTGGACAGCTGGAATACGTGTTGAACCACCATTAAGAATAACTTCGTCAAGATCACTGCTTGAAAGGCCAGCATCACGCAAAGCATTGTCTACAGGAGTCTTTGTACGTGCAACTAAGTCAGATGTCATTTCATCAAATTGGGCACGTGTTAAAGTTTTATCCAAATGTAATGGGCCATTAGCACCAGCAGAAATAAATGGTAAACTAATTTGTGCTTCATTAACACCAGATAAGTCTTTCTTAGCCTTTTCAGCAGCATCCTTTAAACGTTGTAATGCCATTTTGTCTTGAGAAAGATCGACACCATTTTCTTTTTTGAATTCAGATACTAACCAGTCGATGATCTTTTGATCAAAGTCATCACCACCAAGATGTGTATCACCATTTGTAGAAAGTACTTGGAAGACACCATCGCCTAATTCAAGAATAGAAACATCAAATGTACCACCGCCAAGATCATAAACTAAAACTTTTTCATCTTTATCTTTTTTATCTAGCCCATAAGCTAAAGCAGAAGCAGTTGGTTCATTAATAATCCGATCAACTTGTAATCCAGCAATTTTACCAGCATCTTTAGTAGCTTGTCGTTGAGAATCATCAAAGTATGCTGGAACAGTAATAACGGCCTTTTCAACTGTATCACCAAGATAATCTTCTGCATAATGTTTCAAATATTCCAAAATCATTGCAGAAATTTCTTGAGGTGTATATGTCTTACCATTTGCTGAAACAGTATAACCACTTTCACCAATATGACGTTTGATAGATACGATTGTGTCCGGGTTTGTAATTGCTTGTCGTTTGGCAACTTCACCAACTTGGGTTTCACCATTTTTAAAAGCTACAACTGAAGGTGTTGTACGATTACCTTCAGGATTTGTAATGATCTTTGGCTTATCGCCTTCGAGGACTGCAACTGCAGAATTTGTTGTTCCTAAATCAATTCCAATAATTTTATTACTTGCCATTTTAATTATCCTTCTTTATATTTTTTATTGTGCCACAACAACCATTGCTGGTCGTAAAACACGATCTTTTAACATATAACCTTTTTGTAAAACACTAACAACCTGATCTGCTTTTTTTCCATCTTCAGCAGCAACAGTTTGGACCGCCTGATGAATTTGAGGGTCAAAGGTTTGTCCCTCAGCCTTAATTTCAGTTACATTATGATCTTTAAGTGCTTTATTCATATGGTCATAAACCATTTGAATTCCCTTTTTCAATTGGATTCCACTCTCATCAGAAACCTTAATAGCCAAAGCACGTTCCAAATTGTCAATAACCGGAAGAATATCTTTAGCCAACTGCTGACCATCATATTTAACTAGTCCGGCTTGCTCTTTTTCGTTGCGTTTTTGAATGTTGGCAATTTCAGCCTTTGAACGAATATACTGATCAGTTATAGCATTAACTTTACCAGTCAACTCGGAAACTTGTGTTTGCAATTCTTCAATTTGTTGATTTGTTTTACTATGCTTTTTTAACTTTTTCCCTGGTTTATTCTTTTCTGATTTATTTTCTGATTCAACTGTAGCTTTTTTTGCTGACTTGTCTTTTGGGGCTTCCTCAGTTGAATTTACAGCTTCTTCATTTTTTTTAGTTTCTTTATTTTCTTTTTTTTCAGACACTACATTCACACCTCTCAAATATCATCAATATCGTGGTAATAATCTATTAATCGTTGCGCTAATTCCGTTCGAAACGCACCAACCAATCCAATCATTCTAGAATATGGCATACTAGTCGGTCCCAAAATTGCAATGACTCCCTTACCATGCTGATCTACATCATAAGTAGCTGTAATCAGGCTATAATTTTTTAACAAATTATTGGTGATTTCATTGCCAATTTGAACTTGGATGTTGTGATCTAATGATCCTCCTAATACACTAGCAAGATCTGTTGATCGTCCCATCAGTGAATATAACGATCGAATAGAGCTTGGATCTGGATGTTTTGAAAAATTCAAGAGATTTAAACGACCACCAACAAAGAAATGCTCTGTAGATGATTTTTTCAAAATTTCTTCAAAAACATCTAAAAATCCTTCTGGAGTCTCGATATACTTACCAACCTGAATAGGAATATCTGTCTCTAATCGCTTAAACACCTCACCTAAAGTTAATCCAACTAACTGATCATTAATAATTCGAATTACGGATTCTAATGCCTCTGGATTAACGTTTTTTGGTACTTTAAATGTTCGATTTTGTACGCTACCATTATCAGTAACTAAAATCGCCATAACTCGATGATTCCCAAGTGGTACTAATCGAAAACCTTCAAGTTTAGCATCCTTCAGTTCCGGTTTCACAGTAAAAGCAGTATAGCTAGTTAATTGGGAAAGCATGTCTGCAGATTCAGCAACAATATCATCAATTTCTTGAAACTGTTGATTAAACGAGGAACGAATTTTTCGCAAATCACTTGATTGAACCTTATCAGGTTTTAACAAATGATCTACATAATAACGATAGCCCTTAATTGAAGGAACTCGACCAGAAGATGAATGGGTCTTTTTAAGTAACCCCATTTCTTCTAGCGTCGCCATCTCGTTTCGAATTGTAGCCGAACTAACATGGATTGGTAATTTACTAACTAATGCCTTTGAACCAACCGGTTGTCCGTCGTCCGTGTAAATTTGAACGATTGCTTTCAAAATCAGTAACTCTCTATCTGTCAGCAAAACCATCACCTCTTTTAGCACTTAGCACATTGAAGTGCTAAGACACTATTAAAGATAACAAAGGTTCTTCAAAAAGTCAACAATAAACTTTGACCTTTATTGACTATATAGTTAAATTCGCAAAATATTGGCGAATATTCTTTTCGTCAAGCTTTAATTGTTCAATTAATCCTTCAACGGCATCAAACTTTATCTCACCACGAACGTAATGATACCAATCAACTCGAACCATTTCGCCATAAATTTCTTGATCAAAATCAAAAATGTTAATTTCGATAGTAATTGGCCGATGCTCTCCAAAAGTAACATTTCTTCCAATAGAGGCCATTCCTGGCCACCATTTTGAACCGATTTTTATCCGAACGGCATAAATACCAATTCCTGGAATTCTTGATTTTGGATCAGATAAAATATTGGCAGTTGGAAAGCCAAGTGTGCGGCCACGAGCCTCACCATGAACTACTAAACCAGTAGTTTGATAAGTATATCCAAGGAACAGATTAGCATGATCTACATTACTCTGTTTTAGATCTGTTCTGATTCGAGTCGAACTCACTTTTTCACCATCCAACAGTAATTCTGGAACAGTTACAATCGTAAAACGATCTTTAGCGTATGTCGGAAGATGATCCATATCTGCAATTTCACGTGGTCCGTAAGTATAATCAAAGCCCGCAACAATAACCTTGGCATGAAGTTGCACCATGTATTGGTCAACAAAATCTTGGGGAGACAGTTTGGCCAGATTAGATGTAAAACTTACCACATACAATAAATCGACACCAAATTTTTGCATTAATTCCGCCTTACGTTCTACGGAACTTAAATAAATTGTGCCATCCAATCCTGGTTTAGGAAACACAACCGAAGGATGATGATCAAATGTCATTGCTGCAAGTGGTAAATCCCGTTGATCAGCCTCTTTTCGTGCCTGTTTTAAGACAGCCTGATGTCCCAGATGAACACCACCAAAAAATCCCATAGCCAGCACTACATTTTTATCTTTAATTTGGTTTTGATTGTATGGATGATGTAAATAAATGATTTTCATGTGAGCCCTCCTACTTGGTTAGAAACATGGTCAAAGGGCGATATGCTGCCCTTTCTTGATCATATTGATATAATGCTTGAACACGATCATCGTAAGTTAAAACAAGGACCGGTTCTGCTGATTGCGACTGGTTGAAGTTGCTTCGTTTTAAAACCGCTCCATTTTGGACCCTGGTCCATAAATCATCATTTAACGCAAAGTGAGGATATTTTTTCAATGCGTGATCTAACGGAACTAATAAATTCTCGACAATCTTATTTTCAACAGCCTCTTCTAATTGCGCAAAGGTGACAGTGTCTTCAATCTGAAAATTACCACTTTCCGTTCGAGTTAACCGAGACATGACAGCTGGAACCTCAAGCTTTTTCCCCAAATCAACTGCTAAGGTCCGCACATAAGTCCCCTTACTGCACGCCACTTTAAAGTTTATGGTTTGTGTATTATTTTGTGAATTAAAAGTAGTCTCACCGCAACGTTCAAAAGATTTGATGGTTATTTTTCGTGCTGGTCTTTCTACTTCAATCCCTTGACGTGCATATTCATATAATTTTTTTCCGTTAATTTTAATGGCCGAATACATTGGCGGAATTTGTGTAATTTCGCCGACAAAGCTTTGCATAGCTCTATCAATTTCAACGTTTGAAAATGCCTGCCTTAAAGCAAGTTGATCAACAATTTCACCATCAACATCTTCAGTAGTTGTGGAGAACCCTAAGGTTACAGCTCCTTCATAAACTTTGCCAGAAGCCATTAAGTATGGCACCACTTTGGTAGCTTTACCTACACAGATTGGCAAAACACCATCTACATTTGGATCCAAAGTTCCACTATGACCAACCTTTTTTTGATGCAAAATGCCACGAATTTTGGCAACACAATCAAAACTTGTCATGCCACGTGGTTTATACAAAGGAACAATTCCATTCATGTAAATGTCCTCCTAATTTTCCTGTTAAATTATATCATAGTTGAATAAATGACGATAAAAAAAGAATGGTCCTTAAACTTCAGGCCATTCTTTTGCGTAATAAATAGAAAACTATTCTTTTGTATTAAGTTTATTGATCAATTGATCTATTCGACTACCATATTGAACAGATGCATCACGTTCAAAAATTAATTCTGGCGTTTTGTAGATTGATAATCGCGAACCCAGTTCACTGCGAATTAAGCCTTTTGCTTTTTCAAGTCCCAACGCAACTTTTTCACCGTCAGAAGCTTTATCTGACAAAATACTGTAGTAAACAGTAGCCTGCTGAAGATCACCAGTAACATTAGCACCTGTAATTGTGATTCCTTGAACCCGTGGATCACGAACCCGCTTACGCAGGATGTCACTAACTTCTTTTTCTATCTCTTGACCAAGGCGATCAGAACGATATTGTCTTGCCATTTGGAACCTCCTATTCTACAGGAACTTCTTTCATGATATAGGCCTCAACCACATCATTAACTTTGATATCGTTGTAGCCGTCAATTGTAAGACCTAATTCAAATCCCTGTTTAACCTGTTTAGCATCATCTTTGAAACGTTTTAAGCTTGCTAACTTGCCTTCGTAAATGACTACACCATCACGAATTAAGCGAACGCCACTATCCTTTTGAATATAACCTTCTGTGACATAACCGCCAACAACAGTTCCAACATGAGAAACTTTATAAATCTGACGAACTTCAACCTGACCAGTGATTTCTTCTTTGTAGGTTGGTTCAAGCATACCCTTCATTGCTGATTCCACTTCATCAATGGCGTTGTAAATAACACGATGTAAACGAATATCTACGTCTGAAGAATCGGCAAGCTGCTTAGCTTGATTGGTTGGACGTACATTAAATCCAATAATAATTGCATTGCTAGCTTCAGCTAAGGCTACATCACTTTCGTTAATTGCACCAACGGCGGTATGAATAATATTGACACGAACACCTTTCACATCAATCTTTTTCAAGCTACCAGAAAGAGCCTCAACAGAACCTTGTACATCAGCCTTAATGATGATGTTAACTTCTTTCATTTCTCCTTCTTTAAGAGAATCAAATAAGTTATCTAAAGTAACGTGGTTATCTGCGCGCCGTTCTTCCATCAGTGCAGATTTAGCACGTTCTTCACCAACGGCACGAGCAGTTTTCTCATCATCAAATACAACGAATCGATCCCCAGCTTCTGGAACATCATTTAATCCAGTAATTTCAACTGGTGTAGAAGGTGTAGCCTCTTTGACACGTCGGCCAAGTTCATTTGTCATTGTTCGGATTCTACCAAATGTATTCCCAACAACAATCGGATCACCAACCCGCAAAGTTCCTGTTTGAACAAGGACTGTAGCGATAGATCCCTTGCCAGGATCTAGACTGGCTTCAATAACAGAGCCCGCACCATTTTGGTCTGGATTAGCCTTTAATTCCATAACTTCAGCTTGGAGAAGAATCATATCTAGAAGTTCATCGATATTTTTACCAAACTTCGCAGAAATTTCTACAAAGATGGTATCACCACCCCAGTCTTCAGAAACTAAACCATATTCTGTTAACTGTTCCATAACGTGTTTAGGATTTGCACCTGGTTTATCAATCTTGTTAACTGCTACGATAATGGGAACCTTTGCAGCTTTAGCATGATTAATAGCTTCAATTGTTTGTGGCATAACCCCATCATCAGCAGCTACTACCAAAACCGTAATGTCAGTAATATCAGCACCACGAGCTCGCATTTCAGTAAATGCGGCATGTCCAGGTGTATCCAAGAATGTAATTGATTTACCATCATGTTCTACTTGATAAGCACCAATTGCCTGGGTAATTCCACCTGCTTCACCAGCGGTAATATGACTGTGACGAAGATTATCCAATAAGGTTGTCTTTCCGTGATCAACATGGCCCATAATTGTAACTACTGGGGGACGGCTTACAAGATGATCTGTGTTACTTTCCTCTTTTTCAAACATCTTATCGATATTTGACACATCAACTTCTTGTTTCTTTTGCGCCTTAATCCCGTAATCATCAGCCAAAATTTCAATAATATCTTTATCTAGCGACTGGTTTTGATTAACCATGACGCCAAGCATAAACAATTTTTTGATAATTTCTGCTGGTTCACGATGAATCTTCTTAGCGATTTCAGCAACATTGGTACCATCATCGTACTCAAAAACATCTGGTAATGGCTTATTCTTCCGTACTGATGCAGGTTTATTGTTTACTTCACGTAAACGGCCATTTTTCTTAACCTTTTTTGTATATCTATTCCGATTATTGAAACGATTACGACCACCAAAACTAGAACCACGATTATTTCTTGAATTAGAAGAGCCTTGATTATTCCCATTTGAACGGTTGGAATTAGAGCTTGTTCGATTGGAATTAGAATTCGATTTATTGTAATTCGTGTTTGATCGGTTTGTGTTTGTTGTTCTGTTAGAACTAGTATTTGAACGATTGGAATTAGAGTTTACCGTTCTGTTTGAACTAGTATTTGATCGATTGGAATTTGTAGATTTGTTTGAGCTCGTATTTGATCTAGTTGAGCTAGTTGTTCGACTATTATTCGTTGAACTATTCTGATTAGAACGATTGTTTTGCGAATTATGACTTTGCGTATTTCGCGTATTATTTCTGGTTTGATTTTGACTAGAACTATGTTGCGCATGTGCCGTGTTGCTACTCTGTTTCTGTGCATGATTCGTATTTGCTGTCCCAGTTGTTGCAGGCTGCGTATGGTTCTGAGTCTGCTCATGACGACCCGGTTTGGCATTTTGCGATTGATGATTCTTTGTTCCATGATCACCGTTTCCGGATCGTTCTACAATTGTTTTGCCAGTCTTAGCAGACCGATACATGGTTGGCTTTTTAGTTGCTGTTCCTGTTTGTTTACTGTTATTTTTCACAAATGAAGAGCGAATTTTACGTTCCTCGTCTTCACCTAGTGTGGACATGTGGTTTTTAACATCAAATCCATCTTCTTTAGCCTTGGCAATGATATCCTTACTGGAAACATTAATTTCCTTAGCTAATTCGTATATGCGTTTTTTCCCCATATCTTCACGCTCCTTCTTCAATATTTAATTTTAATAATGCTTTTGCGAATCCTTGATCTTCGATTGCAACTACCGTTCTTGCTTGCCCAATTGATTGACTTATCTCAATTCGATTCATAAATGAGATCAACGGGACTTTATAAGTAGTACACTTATCAGAAATTTTCTTTTGAGTTGCAGCTCCCAAATCCGTACTGGCAACCACGACTTTTGCTCTTTGGCTTCGAATTGATTGTAACACTTGTTGTTCACCAGATATCAATTTTCCAGCTCTTCTTGCCAAACCAAGCAGATTAGAAAAACGATCGCGTTCATTCATCTTTAAAAAGTTCCTTCCGTGCTTGTTGATGGTCAACATAAGCAATCAATTCATCATAGAAGTCATCATCTACTTTGATTTTAAATGCTTTATCAAAAGTTCTTTCGGTTTTGGCACGTTGGGCAATTTTTACATCTAAGCTAATGTATGCACCTCTACCAGGCTTTTTACCAGTCGGGTCCAAGGATACCTCATCGGCTTTGTTCTTCACAACCCGAACCAGTTCTTTTTTCGGAAACATTTCACCCGTCACGATATCCTTGCGCAACGGAATTTTTCTTTTTTTCATAACTGTTGAGCCTCCAATCAAGTACGCTTATTTAGCGTCTGATTCTGAATCTGAATTTTCAGTAGTATCTTCATCTGATTCTTCAACCAAGTTTTTGGCATCAGTTTCTGATTTAATATCAATTTTATAACCGGTTAATTTAGCTGCCAAACGGGCATTTTGTCCTCTTTTACCAATTGCTAAGGATAACTGATAATCTGGAACAATTACCATACAAGCACGCTCATTTTCTTCATCAAACAAGACATCTACAACTTCAGCTGGATTTAATGCGTTAGAGATATATTTTGCAGCATCGTCTTCCCATTCTACGATATCCATATTCTCACCGTTTAATTCATTCACGATGGTTTGAACACGTTGCCCACGAGGACCAACACAAGTTCCAACAGCATCAATGTCAGGGTCGTTAGACCGAACGGCAACCTTTGCACGATCACCAGCCTCACGAGCTACTGAGACGATTTCAACGGTTCCATCAAAAATTTCAGGAACTTCTTGTTCAAATAGCCGCTTTAATAAATCTGGCGTACTTCGACTAACAAACACTTGGGCACCTTTACCGCTATTTTCAACCTTTGTCACATAGACCTTAATATGGTCGTGTGGCTCATAACGTTCGGTTGGAATTTGGTCAGCCTTAGACATAACGGCTTCAACACCATTAAGATCGACATAAACAAATCGATTATCGCGTCTTGCAACTTCACCGGTTACAATTTCATTTTCATACTCACTGTACTTATTATAAACGATTTCACGTTCGGCTTCACGAACTCGCTGTAAGATAACTTGTTTAGCGGTTTGAGCAGCAATTCGACCAAAATTCTTGGGGGTTACTTCAAACTTGATATGATCTCCAAGTTCGTATGCTTTGTTAATTGCTAAAGCATCAGTTAGACTCACCTGTTGTTGACTATCCTCAACATCTTCAACAACTTCTTTAACTGCATATACATGGATATCGCCCTTTTTTTCATCAAAGTCTACATCCACATTTTGAGCCTGATCGTAGTTACGTTTATAAGCAGAAACTAACGCTGCCTCTAAGGCATCAATGACGACTTCTTTTTTGATTCCCTTCTCCTCTTCCAGAGTATTGAGGGCACTAACCATTTCTTTGCTCATTTTAGATTCTCCTTTTTAAAACTTGATTGCAAAACGCGCAAATCCAACCTGTTTCACATCAAATTGCTTACTAATCTTTCTAGTCTTAGCCATATACGTCAATGTTAAAGATGCATCTGAGTAGTCGTCTAATGTTCCTTCGAAGACTTTTTGTCCATCAACTGGCGCATATAAAGAAATATGAATATACTGGCCCACTGCACGATGCCAGTCATCAGAGGTTTTAATTGGCCGTTCAGCACCAGGCGAAGAAACCTCTAAGAAATAAGCCTCTGGAAATGGATCAGGATCTAAGCTATCTAGTTTTTCACTAATTTCATCACTAGCCTCGGCACAATCTTCGATGGTAATACCACCCGGCTTATCAATATAAACGCGGAGATACCAGCTTTTTCCTTCTTTTACAAACTCAATGTCCACTAAATCAAAATTGTGGGATTCAATGAGGGGTCCTACTTCTTTTTGCACGGTTTCTACGACACTTGCCAAACTTAAACCTCCAATAAATTTCAAATATTCTCAAGAAAAAGAGTGAGCATTATCTGCTCACTCACTTGCTGCACTTAGATTCACTAACAATTATAACATATCACATGATACCGTTCAAATTGGTTACATATCAAACAAGGATAATTGATTTTCATCTGGTAAATCAGCCAAAACACCATTTTCAGTCATAAAATCAATCAAAGTTTTTGAAACTTTTCCACGTTTTGAAAGGTCTTCTTTTGAAAGAAATGGCTTATCTTCACGAGCTGCCACGATCTGTTTGGCAACATTTAATCCTAATCCAGGAACAGCATTAAACGGTGCTAACAAAGAATTACCGTCAATTACCCATTGCGAAGCATCAGACTTGTTCACATCAACCATCTTAAATGTAAAACCACGTTCAAGCATTTCGTTGGCCAACTCTAATACAGTCAAAAGATTTTTTTCTTTTGTGGAAGCATCCATTCCCTTATCGTTAATGTCTTTCATTGCTTTTTTTACTGCATCCTTGCCGTGTGACATAGAAACCAAATCAAAATCATCTGCACGAACACTAAAATAGGCACTGTAATATAGAATTGGAAAATATACTTTAAAGTATGCAATTCTAAGGGCCATCAAAACGTAGGCAGAAGCATGCGCTCGTGGGAACATATACTTAATTTTGCCACAAGAATCAATGTACCAATCGGGCACGTTAGAGTCCTTCATCTTTTTCTCATCACCATCGGGAATTCCCCGACCGTGACGAACACTTTCCATAATTTGGAAAGACGTTTGCGAGTCCATCCCATAATGAATTAAATCGGTCATGATATTATCACGACAACCAATGACATCTTTCAAAGTTACGGTTCCAGCTTTGATTAACTCTTCAGCATTTCCTAACCAGACATCAGTTCCATGAGAAAGGCCAGAAATTTGAAGTAATTCAGCATACGTTGTCGGATGAGTTTCCTCTAACATCCCGCGAACAAATCGGGTTCCAAATTCTGGCACCCCAAATGTTCCCGTTTTGGACTGAATTTGTTCCTCCGTTACTCCTAGAACTTCAGTTCCAGAAAATAATTTCATAACTCCAGGATCATCTGTAGGAATCGTTTTTGGATCAATTCCAGAAAGATCTTGTAACGCACGAATCATAGTTGGATCATCATGTCCTAAAATATCCATTTTCAGAATATTATCATGGATAGAATGAAAATCAAAATGCGTCGTTTCCCAAGCAGCCGACTGATCATCTGCAGGATATTGAATTGGCGTGAAGTCATAAATATCCATATAATCCGGCACAATCAAAATTCCTGCTGGATGTTGTCCAGTCGTCCTTTTAACTCCAGTGGCACCAGATGATAGCCGGTCAATTTCAGCATTACGGAATGTCTGACCGGTATCCCGTTCGTATGCTTTTACGTATCCATAGGCCGTTTTATCAGCGACTGTTCCAATTGTTCCAGCTCGAAACACATTTTTCTGTCCGAATAAGACTTGCATATAATTATGTGCAATTGGTTGATAATCTCCAGAAAAGTTTAAATCAATATCAGGTACCTTATCACCTTTGAAACCTAAGAACGTCTCAAATGGAATGTCTTGACCGTCACCAATTAACGGTGTTTGACACTTTGGACAATTTTCGTCAGGTAAATCAAATCCGGATCCATACTCACCTTTGGTATAAAACTTGGTGTACTGACAATTTGGACATCGATAGTGTGGTGGTAGCGGATTAACCTCCGTAATTCCCGACATGGTAGCCACTAAACTAGATCCAACCGATCCTCGAGATCCAACCAAGTACCCATCTTTATTACTTTTATGAACAAGTCGCTGGGCAATTAAATAAATAACGGAAAATCCATTACCAATAATACTTTTCAGTTCCTTGTCCAAACGTTCTTTAACTATTTGAGGTAACGGATCACCATAAAGGGCATGGGCTTCATCCATCGTTAACTTTTCAATTTGAGCTTCAGCCCCAGGAACCTTAGGTGTATAAAGCTTGTCTTTAACAGGTTTCACATCATTTACCATGTCGACAATCCGATTGGGGTTTGTCACAACGATTTCTTCTGCTTTTTCTTTACCTAAGAAGGCAAATTCATCCAACATTTCATTAGTCGTTCTGAAGTGAACGTCTGGTAACTTCGATCGATTAAGCGGATTAGCTCCCCCTTGAGAATTAATCAAAATCTTTCGATAAATGTAATCTTCAGGATTGAGATAATGAACGTCACCAGTCGCAACAACCGGTTTTTTTAACTCTTTTCCAAGATCCACAATATTAGATAAAATTTCTTCTAGATGACGATTATCTTGAATTAAACCTTGTTCAATTTCTGGCTGATAGACAGGTTTTGCCATCACTTCTAGATAATCATAAAATTTAGCCTTTTGTTTGGCCTCTTCCTTACCTTTTTGCATCATAGCTGTAAAGACTTCACCGCTACTGCAAGCCGACCCAACCAAAATCCCATCTCGTAAACGAGATAGTTCAGATTTAGGAATTCGCGGAACTCGATAATAGTATTTTACATTAGAAAGTGAAACCAACCGGAATAGGTTCTTTAATCCGGCCTGGGTTTGTGCAATCAAAACTGCATGTGCTGGCCGAGCGTGTTTATACGCGTCATTTTCAGTCATGTGTTCATTGAGCTGGCTGTGATAATTAATGTGATAGCGGTCTTCCGCATCTTTCAAAAATAGATGGCACAAATGTCCTGTTGATTCGGCATCATAAATTGCACGATGGTGATGCTCTAAGCTGACTCCAAATTTCTTAGCTAACGTGTTTAAACGATAACTCTTCAACGTTGGATACAAGAATCGTGCTAAGGTCAGCGTATCAATGATTGGATTGGTAATTGGTGGCATACCATAACGTGCATATCCCGTATCCATAAAGCCAATATCAAACGTCACATTATGGCCTACAACAATGGCATCTCCATAAAATTCTCGAAAAAGTGAGAACACTTCTTTTTCTGACTTAGAGCCATGCACCATTTCATCTGTAATACTTGTTAAATTAGTTGTGACTTCGGATAATGGAAATCCTGGATCAATAAACTCTTCAAATTGATCAATAACGTTACCATCCTGCATTTTTACCGCAGAAAGTTCAATTACCTTATCATAAATTGCCGAAAGCCCCGTTGTTTCTGTATCGAACACCACATAAGTTGCCCCTTTAAGGGGAATTTTTTTATCGTTATATCCGATCGGAACGCCATCATCAACCAAGTTAGCTTCAACGCCATACAAAATCTTGACATGGTTTTTCTTACCAGCAGCATACGCATCCGGAAAAGCTTGTAACCCAGAGTGGTCTGTTACTGCAATTGCTTTTTGACCCCATTTAGCAGCCTGATTTACATAATCAGTAATGTTATTTGTCGCATCCATCTGGCTCATATTGGTATGCAGATGAAGTTCAACGCGCTTCTTATCCGCAGGTGCGGTGTCCTTACGTGTTGCATGACTAACTTCCATCACATCATAAGCATTAAGCGTAAGGTCTCTCATGAAAGTATCCTCTTGAATACTCCCACGAACTTTAACCCAAAGCCCCTTTTTAATGTTTGCAAATAATTGTTCTTCTGCTTCATTTTTGGAGAACTTTTTTACTGTAATTGAGGAACTATAATCAGTAACTTTAAAAATTAATAATTGTCGTTTTGACCGTAGCGTTCTAACTTCGGCGTCAAAAATATATCCTTCAATAACCGCTGAACGTTCTTCTTGTGTAATTTGATCCAGCCGAGTAACTTCTGCATCTGGATTAATTTGTTTACCAATCCGAACTGGCCCGCCATCCGGAACGCCACTTGCTTGTCTTTGTTGTCGCTTCTCACTTTGTTCCAAAATTGCTTGAGAGGCTTTTTTTGCTAATTCTGCATCACTTTTTTCTTTTTTGGCCTTCAACTCTTTAATCATACTTTGAGAATCTGAATCATCAATAATGGTGTGAATTGAGAATTCTGGAAAACCGTACTGTTGGTAAGTGCTTTCAATTGGTCCAAGAGCGGTTGATGTTAAAAAATTTTGAACAACTTCATTTTGAGCAGCAAAAATAACCCGACCATCATTCATATATGGCAAGTTATGTCCACATAGTTTCTGAGTAAGAGGCGAAGAGATGTGGCTATTTTTGACAATCCAGTCCCAATAATTTGCAATCAGATGACCGTCTAATTCTGATGTATGGGTTTTAATCTCAAATGACACTGTTGCAATCGAGTTAAAAGCCATTTGTAAATGGTTATAAAATTGTTGAAATACTTCAAAAGGTAAACATTCTTTAAATTGAAAAGAAAATTCCCAAATCTTTGATTTTTTATGAACGACTACCTTTTTTATTTCAGCCTTTTCAAAACTTGGTTCATTAAGCTGAGGATAGTCAATTTGTTCGAGAAGTTTTTGAAATTGCTCACTAGTATTTAAACTCAAAATTTGATTCCTTCCCCTTTCGCAAAACTAAACAAATATTTTAATATTCATGAATATAACGACAAGTTGATATTCAAACTAACCTCTCATCAACCTGCCGTTATTATAATTATTATGCTGTTGATACTGCCCTAAAATTGTTTTTAATTATCATTTTTAAGAAGGATACCAACCGAATTTTCTAATTCTGCAATTTTTACTTCTAACGTCTCCCCAGTATCTCGTAGCTTAACCTCTACAATACCATCTGAAGATTTTTTACCCACTGTAATTCGAACAGGAATTCCAATTAAATCAGAATCAGCAAACTTAACTCCGGCCCGTTCCTTACGATCATCAACAAGAACTTCATAACCAGCGTTGGTCATCGTATCTGAAATTTGATTAGCCAAATCCATTTGTTCTTTATTCTTGGCATTTACTGGAATCACGTGAATATCAAATGGTGCAATTTTACTTGGCCAAACTAAGCCGTGGTCATCTGCTTTTTGTTCCGCAATTGCTGATAACAATCGGCTAACACCAATTCCGTAACACCCCATAATAACTGGCTTAGAACGACCGTTTTCATCTAAAATAGTGGCTCCGAGTGAATCAGAGTAACGAGTTCCAATTTTAAAAATATGACCAATTTCAATTCCTTTAGTAAACTTTAGCTTGCCTTTACCATCCGGAGCCAGTTCACCCTCTTGAGCGGTTCTAAAATCGCCAAACTGGTTAACCTTCAAATCACGATCTAGATTTACATTCTTGTAATGGTACCCATTTTGGTTAGCACCCGTAATAGCGTTATTCATCATTTTAACGTAAAAGTCAGCCAAAATTGTAACATCCTTCGAATCTACCCCAACAGGACCTAAAGACCCAAAATCAGCATTTAAATATTGTTCCGCCTGATCGTCAGTTGCAGCTACCAATTCGTCAACCTTAAGAAAATTCTTAACTTTAACTTCGTTTACTTGATCATCACCACGGACTAGTACCAATACCGGCTTCTCGTCTGCAATAAATAAAAGAGTCTTGATCAGTTTATTTGCTTTGACATTAAGAAATTTAGCAACTTCATCAATCGTTTTAGCATCAGGTGTTGCCACCTTTTCAAGTTCTTTTGGTGCCTCAGGTGCTGTCTTTGGTTCAATGTATTTGCTGCTAGCCATTTCCAGATTTGCAGCATAGTCACTTTCTTCAGAATATGCAATTGTATCTTCACCAACAGGGGCAATTGCAGAAAACTCTTTCGAATCGTTACCACCCATTGCACCAGCGTCACCCACAATTTCCCGATAATTCAAACCACAGGCATCAAAAATATTTTGATAAGCTTTTTCCATATCGCGAAAAGTTTTATCTAAACTATCAGTTTCGGCATGGAAAGAATAAGCATCTTTCATCAAAAATTCGCGTCCACGTAACAAACCATAACGAGGACGGTCTTCATCACGATACTTCATCTGAATTTGGTACAAAGTAAGTGGTAGACGCTTGTATGATTTTACCTCATCTCGAATAAGGGTTGTAAAAGTTTCTTCATGAGTAGGTCCAAGGATAAAATCACGGTCATGACGATTCTTAAATTTAAATAATTCTGGTCCATATGTTTCAAGACGACCCGACTTTTCCCATAGCTCAGCAGGAAGCACAGCCGGTACTAACATCTCAACTGCATCAATTTTTTCCATTTCAGCCCGAATAATTTTTTTGATTTTTTCAATTGTTCGAAAAGCGAGTGGTAAATAAGCGTACATACCGGCCGAAACCTGGCGAATATAACCAGCACGCAGCATCATCTGATGGCTTTTTGCCTCAGCATCATTAGGTACTTCCTTCAAAGTCGGAATTAATATTTTCGATTGTTTCATGTTTTCCTCCACAAATAAGTATTATTTTAAGAAATAACGTTGGATGTCATTCCAAGTCACAAGAATCATCAAAAGCATAAGAAGTCCAAAACCAATAAGGGTGATAATTCCTTCTGTTTCTGGTTTTAAAGGCTTTCTTCGAATTCCTTCAATAAAGTTAAGCAGAATTTTTCCACCATCCAACGCTGGAATTGGAATCAAATTAACAATTCCTAAATTTAACGATAAATAAGCCAACATCGTTAGTACCGAAGTAAAACCTAATTTAGCGGCAGCAGAAGTCTGTGCGTAAATGGCAACTGGACCACCAAAATCGTTAACACTGACACCATGGGTAATCATATGACCTAAAAGAGCAAAAATCATAGAGGTTAACCGCCAAGTTTCAGTAAAACCGTATGCAATTCTCGCAGTTATACTCTTAGTCATCGTACTTTCAATCCCGATTTGACCAGTTTTTGATCCATTCTGTTTAACCGATTTAGGCGTAATCTGCAAATTGATTCGTTTTGAATTTCGTTGAACTCTCATTTTGGTTTTTTTACCTGGACGACCTGAAATAGCATCCTGTAAATCTGACCAAGATTTTGTACTTTTGCTATTTACAGAAACAATTCGGTCCTGGGATTTTAATCCTGCCTTGGCCGCAACTGAATCATGTATTACAACAACTTGATTTGAATTTGTTGGAACTTGCCCTTGGAGAATACCAACTAACGCAAATACAACAATGGCCAGAATAAAATTATTCATTGGTCCAGCAAAATTAGTTAGAATCCTTTGCCATAACTTGGCTGACTGGAATTGAACATCTTTCGGCGCAATTCGAACCTTCGTTCCATCTGACTCAATAATAGATGCGTCATGATCAACTTCATAACGTTTAAGAGTCTGTTCATCACCGTTTTCATATCCTTCAATCCAAAGGTCATTTTCCAAGTCACTTCCGGTAACTTCAATCGGAATTCCATTCAAAAGCGTCGTATCATGACTCGTGTTAATTGTTTCTATTTTTCCATTATCACCAGTAATTAAACTAACTGGCATTCCTGGTTTTAATTCTTCATCAGTATCTTCAAGTCCTGCCATCCGAACGTAGCCACCAATCGGTAGAATTCGAAGCGTATATGTGGTTGCATTTTTTGAATATGCGTAGATTTTAGGACCCATTCCAATTGAAAACTCACGAACTAAGATCCCAGATTTTTTTGCAAAATAAAAGTGACCAAATTCATGAACAATAACCAGAATTCCAAATACAATTATGAATGTAATAATCGTCTGTATCAATGGCAAACCTCACTTTGTTAGATTAATCCAAACAGATGGGCAATAGGTAAAACTAACAGCATACTGTCAAAACGATCAAAGATTCCACCATGTCCTGGAAGAATATTTCCAGAATCTTTCACTGAAAAATATCGTTTTAATGCTGATTCGATTAAATCACCAAACTGACCTGTAATTGAAAGAATTAGTGTCAACAATATCATCAAAAGAAAATTATATTGGGTTGGGAAAAAGGCCAAAAATACTGTACCAACAACGGTACCTAAAATTGTGCCGCCAATCGACCCTTCCCAAGTCTTGTTAGGACTAATTGCGGGTGCCAACTTATGCTTGCCAAATCGCTTGCCAAATATATATGCACCACTGTCCGTAGACCAAATCACAAATAGGATGTATAACAACATTGATAATCCAACACTTCTAGCAGCAATAAAGTAGTTAAATCCAAAACCAATGTAAGCAACTGCCAAAGTAAGTGCTCCGGCATCATCAAAAGAAAAACGGTTTCGACTAAATACTGTTCTGATAAGAAAACCAATTATACACAAAAAGAAGATAAAAGTTTGATCAATTTGTGGTGGTAACCATCCGAACCAAGATGCCGGTGCAATTAAGGCAATAACCCCGATATCTGCAATAATCGCTTCTGGAGAAACCAAAAGTAATTTTTTCATCATTAAAACTTCATTAACGGCAATAAGTCCAAGGACAATTCCCGCAATATCGATTAGCCATTTTCCATACACAATTACCGGAATAAAGATAATCAAAGCAATAACAGCTGTTGTGACTCGTTGTTTCATTTTTCAAGCTCCCTTATTTTAGACCGCCAAAACGACGGTTTCTTTGTTGGTACTGATAAATACAATCTTTAAGTGTTTGATCAGAAAAATCTGGCCAAAGTTGATCTGTAAAAACTAATTCACTATAGGCAATTTGCCAGAGTAGAAAATTAGAAATTCGTTCTTCTCCACTCGTCCGGATTAATAAATCAGGATCCGCGTACGGCTTTAAATCAGCAGTCATCAAGTTTGAATCAATAGTTTCATCGGTGATTTCATCTAAAGTCAGTTCTTGATCTGAAACTTTCTGAGCAATTTTTTTCACTGCTGTAACTATTTCGGCTCGACCACCATAATTAAAAGCAAAATTCAATATCATACCAGTACACTGAGCAGTATCAGCTACAGCATTTTTTACAGCCGTTTGCGTATAGTCAGGCAATTGATCAACATAGCCAATCACATTAACGCGCACATTGGCTTTGATAAGGTCAGGAACAAAAGTATCAAAGAAATCAGCCGGTAGATGCATTAAAAAGCTTACTTCACCTGAAGGCCTTTTCCAATTTTCTGTTGAAAATGCGTATAAAGTTAAGACTTTGACGCCTAAATTACTTGCACTCATTGTAACTTTTTTAACAGTATTCATACCTTCTCGGTGGCCAGCAATTCTTGGTAAATGTCGTTTTTGTGCCCAGCGTCCATTCCCGTCCATAATAATAGCAACATGGTTAGGAATATGTTCATTCAATTGTTTTGGTGTTTCTGATTCAAGGCTATTTGGTTTATCGGATTTTGAAAACACACTATCACTCCATTTTATATAAGTACATAAACTCTATTTTAGCAGAAAACCTCCAAAGTTGATATTCTGTAAATAAAAATGTATGTGTCAAGTTTTAGTAGGTTGTACTT
>NZ_JQBD01000025.1 GCF_001437255.1 Pediococcus damnosus
ACCAATACGATTTGACAGAGACCCACAAAAAAGTCTTTCATCCCGCTGAAATAAATCAACAAGGACGAAAGACTTATCTTCCGTGATACCACCCAAATTTACTAACTTCTCTCAAAGCTAGCCTTAACGAGTCAAACAACTCTGACGCTATAATGGGCGCACCCAGTATTCACTCACAAACCGCTCGTAAATACCAATTCAATCAAGACCATCTTCCATTGAACTTGCTGTTCCTTCTCACCCTTGGGAACTCTCTTAAAGTAGTCTTCAACTTACTCATCTTGCTTTAATGTTTTGCTGTTAAATGAAGTATACTCACTCATTTTTAATCTGTCAACTGCTAATTTTAATTTTTAAATCAAAAATCCGTTCTCTGTAATCTGCTGTAGGAATTATGATGAAATCTCATCGACATGATCAACCCAATTCCAATCATATTTCCAATCAAGGCCGACCCCCCTTGACTGACGAATGGAAGCGGAATCCCAGTCAATGGTAGCAATCCAATGTTCATGCCAATGTTTTCAAAAACATGGAATAAAATCATCATAATTGTGCCGGCAGCGATGTAAGCATAAAATGCATTTTTTGTATCAAAAGTTACTCGAATCATTTGATATATTAAAAGCATATATAACAAGATCAAAATGACACTACCGATAAACCCAAAATTTTCACCAATAACTGAAAAAATCATATCTGATTCTCTAACTGGTACGTAAACATTTGACACATTAAACCCTTTACCAAAAATCTGGCCAGAGCCAATCGCCTTAATGCTTTGCCACAGCTGGTATCCAGCATTTGTCGTATCCGTTGCAGGATGTAACCAAGTATCAATTCGATCAAACTGATAACTCTCGAATCCGACGTGCGATAAAATGCTTCGTCCCCAATCACTCACAACTAACATTAATGTACTGCTAGCCAGGATGGTGGCCGTTACAAATGCTGGTACTAAGATACGCCAAGTGATTCCGGACACGATAACTAATCCTGCAAAAATTGCAATGAACACCAACATTGTTCCAAAATCATGCTGTAAAATCAGCAAGATTGGAATTGGCAAAGTCCATAAAACCATTTGCCCAATTAGATGCCAATCCGAACGAACCGTACGGTGTTTATGTTTCGCATTAAAGTCCGTAATTATCTTTGACATCATAAGAATATACGCCGGCTTCATAACTTCAGAAGGCTGAAATGTAAAGGGACCGATTGCAAACCAACTTTTAGCTCCGGTACTTGCCGCGTACGATCTACTGTAAAACAGTAAAACCGCCACAAGGAGAAAAATACCGAACCAATACGCGTATGGTGCCAGTCGCCACAGTTGCCTTGAATCAAATTGCATAATAATCACAACTAGTGCGACACCCAAAGCATACCAGACTAGTTGCGACAGCACCTGACTTTTGACACTCACACCACTAGTATCATGAGTAGCTGCCACGTAAATAGAAGCCAAACCAATCAGAGCCAACATTAAAACGGAAAAAATAATACCATAATCAATTCGGGAATCGCCTTCCCGTCTTCTAACTCGTGAATCGTTATCCAAAACAAAGATCCTTCCTTAGCCAAACTTCAGTTTATTGATGCAAATTATATTCTTGTAACACCCATTCAACCGCATCGTCTAGTGATTTAGCAACAAAATCTCCCCCACCAATAAGATGAGTGGCAAATTCATTGTCTTTAGGTGTGATTTCACCAACTAAATTTTTAGCTATAAAAAGTTGTTGAATCGTTTGACCCCCAACTTCTTTTTCTTCTAATTGTACTTTAACGCTCTGTTCTTTTTTTGACATATTTTCCTCCACAATGACTAATTCAATATTTTTTTATCTGGATGCGGATTACGTTTTAAAGTAAAATAATCCGGAACTGGATCATAACCGCCCTTCACAAAGGGATTACATCGTAAAATGCGTGCTGTCCCCATCAAACTACCTTTTAAGGCACCTCGTTTTTGAATGGCCACAATCATGTAATTGGAACATGTTGGATAGTACCTACAACTTGGTGGTAAAAGTGGCGAAATTAATTTTTGGTACAATCTTACCAATATTAAAAAAACGCGTTTCACTTTGACCATCTCCTTTCAATCTACTCAACACAACTGCTAATTATAGCATATTCCAAACACCACTCAAAACCTTAATATTGGAGCCTAAATCCAAAAGTAACGGCCAATTAGCATGCAATTTTTGCATTCCTAATTGACCGTTGATTTAATATTTTAAATAAAAACTTAATTTTTAACCGTTACTGTCGTGTTTGCATCCGAAACCCGTTTAATCTGCGCACCCAAAGCACTTAATTTACCATGGAAATTGTAATAACCCCGATCTAAATACTTCAAATTCGTAACTTGTGTGTATCCTTTTGCCACTAGTCCTGCAATTACTAATGCGGCTCCCGCACGTAAATCAGTTGCAGCAACCTCTGCACCACTGAAATCCGTTGGCCCATGCATAATCACAGAAGATCCTTCAATTTTATATTGCGCATTCATCCGCCGAAGTTCTTCCAAATGCATGAATCGATTTTCAAAAACAGTTTCTGTTAACGTACTTGTACCCTGTGCTAATAGCTGAAGTACAGAGATCTGTGGCTGCATATCCGTTGGAAAACCCGGATGAGGAAGCGTCTTAATTGAAACTGGTTTCAGTTTTTCTGGGCCAATAACCCGAACACCATCGTCTTCATCAATTACCGTCACGCCCATCTCACGCATTTTGGAAATCAAAGGCTTATTGTGTTCAGAAATCGCATCCTGAACTAGAACATCACCTTTAGTTGCAGCCGCTGCCACCATAAAAGTACCAGCTTCAATTCGATCTTGCACAACCGCATGAGTGGTTCCATGAAGCTCTTGGACTCCCTCAATTCGAATTGATTCGGTACCTGCTCCGATAACATGAGCACCCATTTTATTTAAAACCATTGCCAAGTCCACAATTTCTGGCTCACAAGCAGCATTTTCGAGCGTCGTTGTCCCTTCCGCCAAAGTAGCTGCCATCATAATGTTTTGTGTTGCTCCGACACTTGGAAAATCTAAATAGATGTTAGTTCCGACTAATCTATCTGCACTAGCTTCTATGTATCCATCTTTTTGAGTAATATGCGCACCCAAAGCAGTTAGCCCTTTTAAATGAAGATCAATCGGTCGAGTTCCGATGGCACAACCACCAGGCATCGCTACCTTTGCATGTCCTGTTCTTGCAAGTAATGGCCCCATTACAACAATGGAAGCACGCATTTTAGAAACATATTCAAATGGTGCTTCTGTAGAAATCTGCTTAGTCGCATCCATTTTAATTTCATGTTGATTTTCTGAAAATTCCACGTCAATATTTAAAAAACGTAAAACATTGTTCATTGTGTAAACATCTGAAAGAATCGGTACGTTGCTTAACTCTAATTGGCCCTTGCTTGCTAAAATACTGGCCGCTAAAATTGGCAGGACCGCATTTTTTGCACCTTCAATTTTGACAGTACCTCTGAGTTGATTGCCGCCCTTAACAATAATCTTATCCACGACCGAAACCTCCACTATTTTAATAAGTAACCTAAATTTCTAATATTGTTAATTAACTCCAAGAAAAATGAACTGCTTAAATACCCTAATCCAATCGATAATAAGACAATCAGGACTTTATACTGATTTGGAGTTGAATAGTGCAAAAACCTCTCCAAATGAACTCCTTGAATTGCCCAAAAGGAAATAAGGGTAAAGAAAAAATAACAGATCAATGTTAGTAACGATTGAATACCAAATAAATTCATAATAGCCTCTTAAACTTACGATTTATTACAATAGTATCATATCCATACTAAAATTTCGCGTGAGAACCTCATTTTTTTAGATAATAAAAAAAGAGTTATACAACACGTATGGTTGTATAACTCTTTTGCTAATTTTAATGTTTTGAAACGTTAATTCGGTTAACTGCTCGACGCAAAGAAATCTGCGCACGACGCAATTGTGAATTATCATGAGCATCTTGAGCTTTTCGAATAGTTTCTTGAGCCCGTTGACGCGCACTTTCTGCACGAGCAACATCAATATCAGACTCATTTTCAGCAGTATCAGCTACAATAGTTGCAGTATTGTCAGAGAACTCGACAAAACCACCATTAACAGCAACTGCATCTTCTTTAGTAGTGTTTTCATGTTGAATCCGCACTTCATCAATTGCTAGCGACGCAATAATGGGAACATGGTTAGGCATGATTCCAAGCTGACCATCTTTAGTTTTGACAACCAGCATAGTGGAAGTTCCTTCATAAACTTGACCATCAGGAGTCACGATACTAACGGTTAATTTTGGTTTATCAGCCAATTAGAACTCCCCCTTATTTACTAGTGGCACTAGTTAATTGCTTAGCCTTCTCAACGACTTCATCAATATTACCAACACCATTAAAGGCATCTTCAGGTAAATCATCATATTTACCTTCAAGAATTCCCTCGAAGCCCTTTACTGTTTCTTCAACCGGAACATAAGATCCAGGTTTACCAGTAAACTGTTCAGCAACAGAGAAATTCTGTGACAAGAAGAACTGAATTCTACGAGCACGTCCAACGATTGTCTTCTCTTCATCAGACAATTCATCCATTCCTAAAATAGAAATGATATCTTGCAACTCACGGTAACGTTGCAAAACATGCTGAACATCAGTAGCTACTTTATAATGTTCCTCACCAACAACGGCAGGATCCAAAGCACTCGAAGTTGAAGCCAAAGGATCAACAGCAGGATAAATTCCTTGTTGAGTTAAGCTTCGTTCCAAGTTAGTTGTTGCATCCAAATGCGCGAATGTTGTTGCAGGAGCAGGATCAGTATAATCATCAGCAGGAACATACACAGCCTGAATAGAGGTAATTGACCCCTTCTTCGTTGATGTAATCCGTTCCTGAAGTTGACCCATTTCAGTAGCCAAAGTTGGTTGATAACCAACGGCTGATGGAATTCGGCCAAGTAATGCGGATACTTCAGAACCAGCTTGTGTAAATCGGAAAATGTTATCGATAAACAATAACACGTCTTGACCCTCAACATCACGGAAGTATTCCGCAATTGTTAAACCGGTTAAAGCAACCCGCATACGAGCACCAGGCGGCTCATTCATCTGACCATACACCATGGCGGTCTTTTCAAGAACACCCGATGCCTTCATTTCAAAGTACAAATCATTTCCTTCACGAGTTCGTTCACCAACACCCGTAAATACAGAAATACCATTGTGTTCCTGTGCAATATTATGAATTAATTCTTGAATTAGAACGGTTTTCCCAACACCGGCACCACCGAATAATCCGACTTTACCACCACGAATGTAAGGAGCCAGTAAATCAATAACTTTGATTCCTGTTTCCAAAATCTCCATGCTGGGATTTAGTTCGTCATACTTTGGTGGATCTCGATGAATAGGGTTCCGTTTTGCTTCTGGTCCAAATTCTTCACCATTATCAATTGTATCTCCAAGGACGTTGAAAACCCGACCTAATGTTTTATCACCAACAGGAACTGTAATTGAAGAACCAGTGTCCTCAACTTCTGCCCCTCGTTGTAAACCATCAGTACCATCCATAGCGATTGTTCGAACAACGCCATCACCAAGTTCAAGCGCAACTTCGGCAACTAAGATACTACCATCAAGTTTTTTGATGTTTAAAGCATTATTAATATCAGGTAAATTACCATCCAGAGGAAATTCAACGTCAATAACAGGTCCGATAACCTGAACAACTTTACCAGTACTCATTATTAGTTAATTCCTCCAATCTAAATTTATTCTAACGCAGCTTGACCACCGGTAATTTCAGTAATTTCGGTGGTAATCGCACTTTGTCTTGCACGATTATATTGCAATTGTAGTGACGATATCAAATCTTTAGCGTTATCAGAAGCAGTTTGCATAGCGGTTGAGCTTGACGCATGCTCAGCAGTTTTGCCATCAAGAATGGCACCATAAACTAGACTTTCAGCATATTGAGGCAAAATATCCTGCAATAAAACAGCCTCTGAAGGTTCTGTTTCATATTCCGGCATTATTTCTTTTTTGCCCTCTTCAGCCTTTTTGTCCTGACTCTTAACTAAAGCATCACTAATTGGCAACATCTTAATTGAATGAAATCTATTTGTCATGCGATTTACAAAATGATTATAACAAACATAAAGTTCATCAAACACCTGGTTCGAATACATCGAAGTAACAGTTTTGACGATCTCACGAACTTCATTAAAAGTTGGAACATCACTCACGCCTCGATATTCATAAGCAACGTTCATATCACGTCCCTTATAAAAATCGGCGCCAGTTCCACCAACAGCTAAGATCACACTATCCTCAGTAGAATGCCCAGTAGATTTAATAAAATCTTCAGTTTGTTTAAGAACTGAACTATTATAACTACCAACCAATCCACGATCAGATGTAATTACTAGGAAACCAACTTTTTTTACTGGTCGCTGTATTAACAAATCATCTGCTGAAATATTATCTTCTGAATCAGAATTTTTTGGTTCTCCAGTGGATGAATTAGCTTTAATTAAATGTGATTTAGCAAGATGGGCAACGATACTCTCAACTTTTTCTGCATAAACTTGATATCCAGAAGTATGTTTTTGTATCTGAGACAACTTTGCGGTTGAAACCATTTGCATCGCAGTGGTAATTTGTCTGGTCTTCTTAGTGGAGTCAATTCGTCTGAGAACATCTTGTTCTGAAACTGCCATTTTTTCTCACCACTTTCTGTCAATTAAAAGCATTTGTTTTACTTAGCAGCACTTTTGTCTGCTTCTTTTGTAGGTTGAAATTGATCTGCAAATTCTTGAATTGCAGCATCAAACTTATCAGTATCTGGTAAGTCCCCAGTTTTACGGATAACATCCAACAAATCGTTATGTGAACCATCGATATAATCAAATAGTTCATCTTGGAAACGTAAAACATCATCAACAGCAACTTTATCCAAGAAGCCATGTGTCAATGCATACAAAATTAATACTTGATGCTCAACCGCAAGTGGTTTGTGTAATGGTTGTTTCAAAACTTCTACAGTCCGACTACCACGTGCTAATTTAGCTTTTGTGGCATCATCCAAATCAGAACCAAATTGAGAAAATGATTCCAACTCACGATAAGAAGCAAGATCCAAACGTAAAGTACCAGCAACACGTTTCATAGCCTTAATCTGTGCATCTCCACCAACTCGAGATACAGAAGATCCAGCATCAATCGCTGGACGAGTTCCTGAATAGAATAAATCACTATCCAAGAAGATCTGTCCATCAGTGATAGAAATTACGTTGGTTGGAATATAAGCTGAAATATCTCCGGCTTTTGTTTCAACGAATGGCAAGGCTGTCATTGAACCAGCGCCAAGTTTATCGCTTAATTTAGCTGCTCGTTCTAGTAAACGAGAATGCGTATAGAAAATGTCACCAGGATAAGCTTCACGACCCGGCGGACGTCTCAAAATCAAGGAAAGCTCACGATAAGCATCCGCTTGTTTTGAAAGATCATCATACACAATCAAAACATGCTTGCCATTGAACATGAACTCCTCACCCATTGCTGCTCCGGCATAAGGCGCCAAATACAACATTGGAGCCGGTTCTGATGGTCCAGCACTTAAAACAATTGTGTAATCCATAGCGCCAAACTTTTCAAGGGCCTCAACTTGAGTACGTACAGTTGATTCCTTCTGGCCAATCGCTACGTAAATACAAATAATGTTTTGGTCTTTTTGATTCAAAATCGTATCAATAGCCAAAGATGTTTTACCAGTCTTACGGTCACCGATAATTAATTCACGTTGGCCACGGCCAATCGGAACTAAGGCATCGATGGCTTTGATTCCGGTTTGCAAAGGTTCGCTAACTGACTGACGCTCCATAACTCCTGGAGCTTTGTGTTCTACAGGTCGTGTATGATCTGTTTTAATCTCACCCTTGCCGTCGATTGGTTGTCCAAGTGTGTTCACAACTCGTCCGATCAAAGCATCGCCGACTGGAACTTCCATGATTCGTCCCGTTCTCTTAACTGTATCTCCTTCACGGATATCATCGTAGTTACCAAGGATAACAATTCCGACATCATTTGATTCAAGGTTCTGAACCATTCCGTAGACACCATTAGAAAACTCTAAAAGTTCACCAGCAAGTGCATTATCTAAGCCATGAGCACGGGCAATACCATCACCAACATATGTAACGGTACCTGTTTCTTCAACATTAAGCTCGTCTTGATAGCCTTCTAACTGTTGTTTAATTAGAGCACTGATTTCCTCAGATTTAATGCTCATAAAAGTTTCACCTCTTTACAAAATCTTATTTAATTAAGTAACATTTTTTTAATCTTAGCCATTTTAGTACTGATACTGCCATCATAAACTAAACCATTCGACTTCAGCACAGCCCCGCCAATAATACTTGGATCAATCTTACTATTTACAATTACTTTTTTGGCGCCAACATTTTTAGCAAATTGATCTGCTAACCGCTGTTTTTGATCTGAATCAATTTCAACCGCAGTAGATAAATCCGCATAAACAGTCTTATTATGCTCGTCATAAAGCTTGTTAAATTGCTCAATAATGTCACTAAAATTGCTTATGCGACCGTAATCATAAAGCATTTGAACCAAATTCTTGACGTAAGTTGATGCATCTTTCTTCAAATCATTAACGATAGCGGTTTTTTGTTCATTGCTTAAACGAACATCAACCAATACCTGGTCTAAATCCGGAACATCAATAAAAATTTGTTTGATTTGTTGCAAGTCATCATGAATTAAATCAAGTTGATTTTTTTCAACGGCTAAATCAAACAGGGCTTTTGAATAGCGTTTAGCAATCGTCATCTTATCTAGACTCATTTTGCTTCCCCAACCCTTCAATATAAGAATCAATCAACTGCTTTTGATCCTGTGCATTTAATTCTTTTTGAATGATCTTAGAAGCAATTTCAATAGATAAACTAGCCACATCATCTTGAGCACCCTTAAGTGCATCCTTACGCTCCTGTTCAATACTTGTTTGAGCATTTTGCTTGAGGGTTTGCACTTCTTCTTGAGCACTTGTGACAATTTGGTCACGCTGTTTATTCCCATTATCCTTCGCGTTACTTACAATCGTGGAGGCTTCAGCATGAGAATTTTTCAACGCTGCTTCTCGTTGTTCAGCTAATTTTGCTGCATCTTCACGTGATTTCTTTGCAGAATCAATATCATTAGCGATCCGATCTGCACGTTCTTTCATCATCTTTGTAACTGGTCCCCATGCGAAAATTTTAATTAACCACATAAGAATGATAAAGACAATTGCATAAAACAACATATCACCAAGATACAGTGTATTTGAAGTACCCAACACTAACTGTGAGAGCATCTATTGACACCTCCTTCTACCTATTAATTATGTTCTTGCGTTCCATTAGACTACTTGTTCATTACTAACAATGCCACAACGAAAGCAATAATAGGCATAGCTTCAACAAGACCAACACCGATAAACATGGTAGTTCTTAATTGTCCAGATAATTCTGGTTGGCGTGCCATTCCTTCAAGTGTCTTTGAAATAACAATGGCATCACCGATACCACCACCGATAGCGGCTCCAAACATAATAATTCCTGCTGCAATAGCTCCCATAATTTTAAATCCTCCTAAAATATTAGTTATTCCTCAATTTGTACCTGCTGAGAAATATAAACCGACGTTAATGTGACAAACACGTATGCTTGAATACTGCCTAAAAATACTGAGAAGCCTTGCCAAATTAATGAAATTGGCACGGTTGCAATAGTCATTAGTGGTCCACCAGAGAACGCCATGCCCCCGATAATTTTCAATAACATTTCTCCTGAAAAGATAACTCCATAAATACGTAAACCTAACGTAAGGAAATCAATTAATTCAGTAAAAATACTAATCGGCAACCAGAACACAAACGGAGTTAAGTACGTATTTTTAAAATACCGCTTAAATCCAAGCTTCTCAACTCCAGAGAAATGTGCAAACATTATCGTCATCAATGACAACGTCAACGTTATGACAGGATCTGAAGTTGGGCTTCGTACATAAGTTACACCATTCCAACCAATTTGTAAGAACATTCCTAATTGGTTAGAGACGAAAATAAACAGGAACAAAGTAAATGCATACAAACCAAATTTTGGCGCATCACCATTTGTAACCGATCCGCGCACAATGTTATTCGTGAAATCTATCATCCACTCCAAAACATTTTGCTTTCCAGTAGGCTTCAATTGTATTTTTCTCGAAAGAACAAAAACTACGACAAAAACAATAGTTGCCGCCAATAACCCAGAAATAATGTTGGTTGTATTAAAAGTTAATCCCAAAAATTGGAAAGTAGAAACTGACTCTCCATTCACAGAAGATCACCTCTTTTCATGGCCTTAATGAATTATTGAGAATTCCCAGGTAAGCTGCCTTAAAACATCAACAATTATATATAAACAGACAGTAACGTCTATTCGAAATACAAATGAAATAATACCACCAATTCAAAAAAAATACAAAAAAATGAGCAATTACTTTACTTTAAAAAAACCTACCTCATCCCCTGACAAATCAGCAATCTTGTTAAAGCGCTTTCCATTTTAATGCAGAACCATACCAATTCTCATTTGTTTCAAATAAAGCAAATATGGGACAGAAAAAAGCAAAAAATCGACATCGTTTTCTTTCAAAAACTGGATGCCCATTTTTTGCTTTTTATCTGTTCAAACTTCAGTCATTGGTCACTAAATTACTTAGTTCCAAATAACCGATCACCTGCGTCACCTAAACCTGGAACAATGTAACCATCTTCATTTAGCTTTTCATCCAAAGCTGCTGTATAAATATCAACATCAGGATGAGCTTTTTGTAAAGCTTTAACTCCCTGTGGAGCAGCTACTAAACAAACTAAACGTAAATCTTTTGCACCACGCTTCTTCAAGGCATCCATTGCCATAATTGCTGAACCACCAGTAGCTAACATTGGATCAACAACAAAAATTTGTCGTTCACTAATGTCACTTGGTAATTTCACAAAATATTCAACTGGCTTAAGTGTCTCCTCATCCCGGTACATTCCAATATGGCCAACTTTAGCTGCTGGAATTAGCTCCAACATTCCATCAACCATACCTAAACCTGCCCGAAGGATTGGCACAATAGCTACCTTTTTACCCGAAAGTGTCTTTTTGGTTGTCCAACCAATTGGCGTCTCGACTTTAACATCCTCTAATGGCATATCTCGTGAAACTTCGTAAGCCATAAGCTCAGAGATTTCATTAACAACTTCTCTAAATACTTTGGTGCCACAATTCTTATCTCTAATAATTGTTAACTTGTGCTGAATCAATGGATGGTCAAGAACTTGGAACTTACCCATAAATTACACTCTCCCTTCAATATCTTTATCAATTGTAGCTAATTTAGCACAAAAAAACTAGGGGTAATTTAATTAATTTACCTCAATTGGATGTTTTGCTGTCAATGCAAACACTTGAGTTTTAAGTTCAGCTAGTTTATCCGCGGAATTATAATTTTTTAGAGCTTCTAAAATAATTTCGGCAACTTTTTGACAATCTTCTTCATTAAATCCACGAGTTGTAATTGCGGGCGTTCCAATTCGTAAACCGCTAGTTTTAAATGGACTCCGTTTTTCATTCGGAATTGCTTCCTTATTAGCTGTAATAAAAATGGAATCTAATAAGTCTTGTACTTGTTGTCCATTTAATTCTGTCTTTGTTAAATCTAACGTCATTAAATGATTATCAGTTCCCCCAGACACAACCCGGACAAGTTGAGAACTGTTAAAAGTCGTTGCCATTGCTGTGGCATTATCCTTCACTTGTTGCATATAAGTTTTAAATTCTGGTTTTAGAGCTTCACCAAACGCCACCGCCTTAGCAGCAATCACATGTTCTAAGGGACCACCCTGCGTTGTAGGAAAAACGGCCGAGTTTATTTTTTTGGCGTATTTTTCTTGAGAAAGAATCATTCCTCCTCGTGGTCCTCGCAAAGTTTTATGCGTTGTGGTGGTGACCACATCCGCAATTCCAACCGGCGATGGGTGTAATCCAGTAGCAACCAGTCCAGCAATATGTGCCATATCAACCATTAAATAAGCGCCAACTTCATCCGCAATGTCTCTAAAAGCCTGCCAATCAATAATACGGCTGTAAGCAGACGCTCCAGCAACGATAATTTGAGGTTTTTCTTTTTGGGCAATTTCTCGAATTGCTTCATAATCTAAGCGTTCAGTTTCTGAATTAATCCCATAACTCGCAGAATGGTAGAACTTACCACTAAAACTGACCTTAGCGCCATGGGTCAAATGCCCACCAGCGTTTAGATCCATTCCCAGAATTTTATCACCGGGCTTAATAAACGCTGCATAAGCTGCTGCATTGGCTTGAGAACCAGAATGTGGTTGGACATTCGCATATTCTGCGCCGAACAATTTTTTGGCCCGATCAATTGCCAGTTGCTCAACCTGATCAATGTACTGACAGCCACCATAATACCGTTTACCTGGATAACCTTCAGCATATTTATTGGTTAAAACAGTACCTTGTGCCGCTCTTACCGCTTTAGAAACAATGTTTTCTGAAGCAATCAATTCAATGTTGTGTTGTTGCCGATTTTGTTCACCGGCGATTGCATCCCATAATTCAGGGTCTTGCTTTTGATAATCCATAAAAAACGCCTCCTACTGTTTAGGTGTTTGAAAGTATTGTTGCCCTGCCGATTTTTCCAGACGATTCATGTAAGCCTCGCCTAGACCAAGTTTATCAAATTTTTGAGCCAAAATATAGGCAACGGAACTTTCTGTATCAAAGTGGCGCAATCCCGCAAACAAATTGTGACTTGCTGATTGAACATCATCACCCAAAGAAAACCACTCACCGTTAGCCGGAATTTCGTTTTGGCTGCTTACCTGCTTGGTAGTCATCACGCCAACCGGACTTGTTTGCTCTGCTGCCCACTTCAACGCTTCGGGCCATTGCTCATCAGCCACAATCAAAACTTGGGCATTTGGTGCGTAGTGTTTATATTTCATGCCGGGTGCTTTAGGAACTTCATTTTTCCCAACTTTGTGGTGATCAGAACGAACGGTTCCAATTACAGCCTCTAATTTTTCTTCGCTCACCCCACCGGGACGTAAAACTGTGGGCACATCGCCAGACATATCCAAAACTGTCGATTCTACACCGATCTGAGTTGGCCCATCATCTAAGATTCCCGCAATTTTACCATGCAAATCATGGTAAACATGCTTGGCTTCTGTCGGACTAGGTTTGCCTGATGTATTTGCTGATGGTCCCACAATTGGCACACCTGCTTCTCGGATCAAATCAAGCGTTGTTTGGTTTCGGGGATTCCTGAAGGCTGCCGTTGTTAATCCCCCAGTGACACTTTTCGAAAGTGCTCCTGGTTTCAGTTGCAAAATAATTGTTAAAGGTCCTGGCCAAAATGTTTTCATTAATAAGCGAGTTTTTTCCGACAAGGGTTGCGCATATTTTTCCACTGTTTCGACATTTGCTACATGCACAATAAGTGGATTATCGCTTGGGCGCCCTTTGGCTATGTAAACTTGTTTAACGGCTGTTTCGTTCGTCGCATCGGCTCCCAGCCCATAGACTGTCTCAGTGGGAAACGCAATTAATTGCCCCGCCTGAATCTGTTTAGCAGCTTCTTTAATCGTATCTGCATGATATATTTCAGTTTTCATCCTGTGACTTCCCTTCATTAGCAATCATTACCCGCATCATGCGATCATGATCCGTAATATCTTTTTTAAATTCCACCTGATACTTGGTTTGGCTCTCTTTAAATAACTTTTCTAGTGCCTTTTTTTGATGATAACCAAACTCACAATATAATTTGCCACCCTTATTAAGGTGTTCACCCACTTGCTCACTTAATTGATCATAAATTGCTAATCCTTGATTTTTTGCAAATAGCGCCTGTTGTGGCTCATGCTCGACCACGCTTGGATCCATAACCGCTTTTTCAGATTCAGCAATGTACGGCGGATTAGAGACAATAATATCAAACTTCTTTGCTGCCAGATTCTGAAACAAATCGCTTTGAACCAAAGAAACCATAATTCCCTGTGAATTCACATTTTGGTTAGCCACCTGCAAGGCAGCTTCAGAAATATCCGACCCCATCACCTGCCAATTAGCTCGCTGTTTTTTCAGGGCAATGGCAATTGCTCCTGATCCAGTGCCCAAATCCAGCACTGTGTGTGGTGTGTCAGCATTGTCATTTAAAACCCACTCAACCAACTCCTCAGTTTCAAAACGCGGAATTAAAACTCGTGAATCAACAAACAGCTTATTCCCATAAAATGTAGCCTGCTGGGTAATGTACTGAACAGGAACCCCCGCTGCATATTGGTGCACATTTTTTTGATATTGCTGCCAAACTGCGTCAGTTAACTGATCTCGATAATGTAAAACCAACTGGGTATTGTTCCACTGCATCATATTTGCCAACAATAACCGGACTCCATCATTATCAATACCAGGTTGATTAATTGGTTTTATATACAAAAAAGCCCACTTAAGGGCCCCTAGATAAGTAGGATTATTCATTCCGAAGATTCTCCATTTTCTTTGCTTGATCATCCAAGATCAACGCATCAATAATTTCATCTAACTCTCCGTTCATAATCCGATCTAATTTGTTCAAACTTAACCCAATCCGATGATCAGTTACCCGGTTTTGCGGATAATTATATGTTCGAATTCGTTCGGAACGATCACCCGTTCCAACCGCACTCTTCCGTTCTGCATCATAGGCATCTTGTTCTTGGGTTTGATAGTAATCATACACACGGGCTTTTAAAATCTGCATTGCTTTAACCCGGTTTTGCTGTTGAGAACGTTCATCTTGCATTGCGACAACGATTCCCGTTGGCAAATGAGTCATCCGAACCGCAGATGATGTCTTGTTAATATGTTGACCACCAGCCCCAGAAGAACGATAAACATCCGTCCGAATATCTTTGGGATCAATTTTAATATCGACATTCTCGGCTTCAGGCATGACGCCGACCGTTGCTGTCGAGGTATGCACTCGTCCTGCTGATTCAGTTGATGGGATCCGCTGAACACGATGCGCACCATTTTCATATTTAAGCTTCGAGTAAACACTACTACCGGAAATCATTAAAACAATTTCTTTAAAGCCACCTACTTCTGTAGCGTTCTCATCTACTACTTGCACTTTCCAATTTTGCCGTTCAGCGTAACGTGAATACATATTGAAAAGGTCAGCAGCAAATAAACTTGCTTCATCCCCACCAGCAGCACCATGAATTTCCATAATGATATTTTTTTCGTCATTAGGATCCGTTGGTAACATTAAAACTTTGATCTGATCTTCTAAATCCTTTTTTTGAGCCCGTTGCGTACTAAGCTCCGATTTTACTAACTCATCCATTTCAGAATCTAGTTTTTCGCGTTGTAACTCTTCATTGTCTGAGATCTGTTTAATTACTTTTTTGTATTCCCGAAACTTAGCCACCGTTTCACGAATACTTGCTTCCTCTTTAGATAGTTCTGTAAATTTCTGTGAGTCAGAAATCACGTCTGGATCAGCTAGAAGTTCGTTTAACTCATCATAGCGATCTTCAACCGATTGCAGTTTATCAACAAAATTGTTCATTACTTACTTTCCCTCATTTCATCCAAAGGCGGATTGAAATAATGACGACGACAAACTGGATAATACGCCTCATTACCACCAATCTGAACCTGTTCACCTTCATACACTGGTTTACCATTTGCAAAACGCAAGTTCATAATAGCCTTATGCTTACAGAACCAACAAATCGTCTTCATTTCTTCGATTTTATCCGCATAAATTAACAAATATTTAGAACCTTCAAATAGTTCATTACGAAAATCATTTTTCAATCCAAAGGTCATGACCGGAATGTTCAAATCATCCACCACTTTGGCCAGTTCTAAAATGTGGTGTTTTTTTAAGAATTGCGCCTCATCAATCAATAAACAGGCCGCATTGGGATTTAACTCTAAAACCCGCTTATAAATATCCGTATCATCAAAGATGGGCTCCGCTGTTCGATGCAAACCAATCCGACTGGCAATCTCGCCAACTTTTTTACGGGTATCGATTCCGCTAGTCATTAAAACAACCGACTTATGTTGTTCCTCGTAGTTATGAGCAACTTTTAAAATTTCGATCGATTTACCGCTATTCATTGCGCCATAGTGAAAAAATAACTGTGCCAAAGTAGTCTCTCCCTTTGTATTAACTTCCTATTTAGTATAGCCGATAACCAAGAAAATTTCATCTCCAATCAAAGCCAAAATTTTAGACATCGTTACTTCATGCTTATTTCTTAGACATCTTTTTCCAGATAGCTTTCTTTTTTTGATCATTGGGCTTAAAATTAACATTTAGTATTCATGGTATTAAGCCTTTTATCAATTTTATGGAGGAGTCATATGTCACTCAAAAGTTCACTTGCAATTGCCACGGGAAAATCCGCTTATTGGTTCTTGCATAAATTTCGCAACGGTGGAAGTTCACTCCCCGGAAAACTAACTACAAAAATCGATCCTGATATTTTAAAAGTTTTAGGTAAAAACTATGATGTGATTATCATTACTGGAACCAACGGAAAAACTTTAACCACTGCGCTCACTGTCAAAGTACTCGATCAAAAATTTGGTCAAGTGTTAACTAACCCCAGCGGTTCTAATATGGAGCAAGGAATTGTAACAACTTTTTTGACCGCAAAGAAATCTAAAAACGGTCGTCAAATTGCTGTTCTAGAAGTTGATGAAGCAAATGTGATTAAGGTCACGAAATACATTAAACCCCTCGCATTTGTATTCACTAACATTTTTCGTGATCAAATGGATCGCTATGGCGAAATCTATACAACCTATCAAAAGATTCTGGATGGGGTTGCCTTAGCTCCTGACGCAACGATTATTGCTAATGGTGATGCCTCAATTTTTAATTCTAAGCAACTACCAAATCCAATTCAGTATTATGGCTTTAATAACCAGTCTGATGGCGAAAGGCTTGCGGATGTCAACACGGATGGCATTTTATGTCCTGTTTGTCAGCATATTCTTCATTATAAATTCATTGTTTACAGTAATCTTGGTAAATATTATTGTCCACACTGTGGTTTTAAACGTCCGGATCTCAATTATCAGCTAACTAGTGTTGATCAACTCACCCCTGCGACTTCAGCATTCAAAATTGATGGCAACCAGTTTGATTTGCATATTGGTGGTTTGTACAACGTCTACAACGCGTTAGCGGCTTATTCAGTTGGAAAATTCATGGGTGTTTCTGATGTGGAAATTTCAAGGGCTTTAAACGATCCTGATGAACATGTTTTTGGTCGCCAGGAACAAATTCAAGTTGGCGACAAAGAAATCACAATTGTTTTAGTGAAAAATCCCGTCGGCCTCAATCAAGTGATCGACATGGTCGGTACGGAAACCCAGCCATTTTCATTAGTAACCTTATTAAACGCAAATTACGCGGATGGTTTGGATACCAGTTGGATTTGGGATGGTGAGTTTGAAAAGCTACCCAAAATGAACATTAAACAATTTATGACTGGTGGCGAACGCTACAAAGACGTCACCTTCCGTTTAAAAGTGGCTGGCGTTCCTGACGATCAGCTATGGGCTGAACATGATTTACAGGCCGCCGTTAATAAATTCAAAGAGTTACCCACAAAACGTGTTTATGTCTTTGCAACTTACACTGCGATGATCCAATTACGCAAACAGCTGGCCGATGAAGGCTATATTAAGGAGGGACTTTAATTGAACTATTCCTTAAACGTTGCCCATTTATATGGCAACCTCTTAAATACCTATGGTGATAATGGTAACTTGCTGGCCCTTAAATATTATGCCAAACAAATGAATACCGATCTTAACATCAAAGTAATTAGTCTGGATGATGAATTCAAAGCAGACAATTTTGATTTAGTTTTCTTTGGTGGCGGTCAGGATTATGAACAACTCATTGTCTCTAAAGATATTGCTTCCAAAAAAGATGAACTGACCAAATATATCGATGATGGTGGCCCTCTATTGGCAATTTGCGGTGGTTACCAACTCCTTGGTCATTATTATATTGGTGCAAACGGTGAAAAGATTCCCGGAATTGGGGCTTTAGACCATTACACACTCAGCCAAGATAACAATCGATTTATTGGCAATATCTTAATTAAAAACAAACGTACCCATGAAGAATATCATGGTTTTGAAAATCATAATGGGATGACCTTCCTGGGAAAAGGTGAAGAGCCGCTCGGAATCGTTGAAAGTGGTCATGGTAATAATGGTCAAGATAAAACTGAAGGTGTGATCTACAAGAACGTTTATGGGTCTTACTTTCATGGCCCAATTTTAACCCGCAATGGTAGTTTGGCAAAACACCTTCTAATCACAGCTTTGGAACGTAAATATCCACAGGCTGATTTAACCCAACAAAGGGCCTTAAAAATTTCAGAAACATTTTAAAACTATAAAAAAACGGTTAGTCATGAATTCAAATTCATAACTAACCGTTTTTTTCTAAAGCTATTCTTCTCCTGGTTCACTTGCAATAATCTGTAGATCTCCAGTTAATGTCCATTCTTTAACCTGGTAAGGCAAAATAAAATGCACACCCTTTTTAATATCGTAACTCTTACCATCAACTGTAATTTTACCTTCACCCTTTAATACAGAAACTAATGTATAAGGTGCAGCTTGACGTTTGAAAGTAGCCGTTCCGTTCTTTAATAACCATTGATAAACAGAAAAATGTGGTGAAACTGGTGGTTTGACGTATGTTGTAACTTCTGCATCCCCAACCGTTGTTTTTTCAATATTTAATTTTGGATCAACATGTGGCACTGTCGTTACATCAATCGACTGCTGCAAGTGCAGTTCACGTTTTTTACCAGTTGTTTTATCAACCCGATCAAAGTCATACAACCGATAAGTCGTATCACTACTTTGCTGGGTCTCTAAAACCATAATTCCTTTTCCTAAGGCATGAATTGTTCCACTGGGTACGTAGTAGAACTCACCTGGTTTAACCGGTACACGACGGAATAATTTATTCCATTCACCATGGTTAATCCAATCAGCAAGTTCTTCGCGACTCTTTGCATTATGCCCATAGTAAAGTTCTGCCCCAGGTTCTGCAGAAATAATATACCAGCACTCGGTCTTTCCTAATTCATGCTCGTGCTTAGCAGCATATGCATCATCTGGATGAACTTGTACCGATAAATCATCATTTGCATCCAAGATTTTAGTTAGTAGCGGAAAGACATCACCTTTAGCGTTCCCAAAAGCCTCGCGATGTTGATCCCAAACCTTATCCAAAGTTAGGCCTTTGTATGGCCCGTTAGTTACCGTTGCTGGACCATGAGGATGAGCAGAAATTGCCCAACATTCACCGGTTGTATCACTAGGAATCTTATATCCAAATTCAGTAGCTAATTTCTTGCCGCCCCAAATTTTTTCATGAAATACTGGAGCTAAAAATAATGGTTCACTCAAAACTATCTCTCCTTCGTCTTTGATGACTATTTTAAAGTACTTTTTACTATTACAATAACAGTTTACCATAAAACCATAGCGCTTTCAGGAAGCGCTTGATTATTTCTAACCTTCTTGTAAAAATGCATCAATTACTTGCTGGCGGTATTTAAAATACACTTGATTGTTCGCCGTTGGATGTACACGATTAGAAAGAAAAACTAGCCCCCGTTTTTGTTGACGATCGACTACCAACATGGTGCCTGTAAAACCGCTATGCTTTAATACCCAATGTTTCTGGTCATCTTCTCCTTGAGAAAGCAATCCCCAACCAAATGAACGCACTAGTTTTGGATTAGACGTTTCATTTTTAAAAAGTCGGTCCACACTTTGTGAAGATAACACTCCCGGAACTTTTTCTGGCGCTAATAGCCAATCGATAAAGCGGGTTAAATCTCCCAATGTAGAAAAAAGCCCTGCTGATCCACAATGGGCACCCAAAATTCTTCCTTTAGGATCATGCACAACTCCTTGGATTAAGCCTGTTTGTGGAGACCATTCTGTAGGCACGCAATTCAAAGGATCTGGATGGAATCCGGTTTGTTTTAACCCCAGCGGTTGGAGGACGCGCTTGGTAATGGCTGTCTGAACAGGCTGATGACAAAAACGCTCTGCAATTAAACCTAGAAAAATATAATTAAGATCTGAATAAACTACTTTTTTGTTAAAATCTGGTCCAATTTGCAGTGTAAATAGCGCCTGCAAAAGTGCCTCTTCACTCAATTCATTACGATGCGGAATGTAGCCGGTAATCCCTGATGTGTGCGTTAATAAATGACGGACAGTAACGCGTGAATCAAAAAAGTTAGGTAAATACGTACAAACCGGTTCATCATACGCAAGGAGTCCAGTTTCTGCCAGCTGGGCAATCAAAATTTCAGTTCCCACAACTTTGGTCAATGACGCGACATCATATTGCATCCCCGCTCGTAATTTTTTTCGTTTAGGAACTACTTCGGCGCTTCCCAAGATATGTTGAATGACTTGTTCATGATCCAGAATGGCATATGAAACACCAGGAATAATTTTGTCCTGAACCATTTTTGCAATTTGGATCTCTGTATTTTTGTAGACTAACATTAATTTTTAATCTCCTCGATTTGAATAGGCACAAAAAATCCATTACTCAGTTATTGTCTCATACTCAATTATGAAACAACTTACGAATAATGGATTTTTAATTTTTAAAATTTAACTTTTAAATAACTTCATTACCAGAGAACTGACTATTATACAAATCAGCATAGAAACCATTTTGTTCCATCAAGCTATCATGATTCCCTGTTTCAACAATTTGACCGTGATTTACAACCACGATATTTTGGGCATTCCGAATTGTTGAAAGCCGATGGGCAACCACAAAGCTTGTCCGGCCCTTAAGCAACTTGTTCATAGCATGCTGAATCAAAACTTCTGTTCGCGTATCAACCGAGCTAGTCGCTTCATCTAAAATAAGAATTTTAGGATCTGCCAAGAATGCTCGCGCAATTGTCAATAATTGCCGTTGCCCTTGTGAAATGTTCGATGCAGACTCGTTAAGAACTGTATCGTAACCGTTTGGCAACTCACGAATAAAGGTATCTGCATGAGCCGCTTTGGCAGATGCAACCATATCGTCATCGGTGGCATCTTCGCGACCATACTTGATATTTTCACGAATTGTTCCCGTAAACAGCCACGTATCCTGAAGAACCATGGCAAATTCGGAACGTAACTTAGGACGACTCAAGTTGCGGGTATCTACCCCATCTAACTTGATGGAGCCGTCTTTAATATCATAAAAACGTTCGAGCAAATTAATAATTGTCGTTTTTCCAGCTCCAGTTGGTCCAACAATGGCCACCATTTCACCAGAATTTACTTTCAGATTAAAGTCCTGAATTAAAGGTGTATCTTCCACGTATCGAAAATCAACATGGTCAAACGCAACTTCTGCATCTGGATTCTTAACATCTGGAATATCGACGTGCGTTTCTTCCATTTCAGGTTCATCAATTACAGCAAAAATTCGCTCTGCTGACGCAATCGTCAACTGAATGGTATTCGTCAAATTGGCGATTTGAGTAATTGGTTGTGAAAATTGTTGCGTATATTGCAAGAAAGCCTGCACATTACCTAACGTGATTTGACCATTAGCAACTTCAATTCCACCAAAAACAGCAACAAATACATAACCCAAGTTTTTGATAAAATTCATTAATGGCATGATTAAACCGGAAACGAATTGAGCCTTCCAAGAATAATTTAAATATTTATCGTTTTCTTTCTTGAAATCTTGAATTGCTTTATCTTCATGATTAAAGCTCTTCACAACTGTATGGCCTGCATAGGTCTCTTCAATTTGATCATTTAACAATCCTAAATGTTTTTGTTGACCAGTAAAGAACTTTTGTGACTTAGGAGCCACATATGCTACCACAATTAAGCTTAATGGTAACGTTAAAACAGCAATGATTGTCAATTTCCAACTAATTGTCAGCATCATATAAAGTACACCAACAAACTGGAAAACACTGGTAACTAACTGAGTCAAACTCTGCTGCAAAGTTCCGGAAATATTATCCATATCATTGGACATCCGACTCATAATATCACCATTAGAATGGGTATCATAATAAGAAACGGGAACGCGTTGCAATTTTGCCTTAAAATCTTTACGCATTTGGTAAACTGCCCGCTGTGATACCTGGGTCATAACAGCTTGTTGCGCGAAACTGAACAGCGCAGACAATCCATATAAAATTCCAACTGTCGCTAAAATATGAACAATCTTTGTAAAGTTAATAGGTAAGGTATGAATGGCAATTCCGGCCTTCATTTGAGCCTGCCCCTTCATAACCCCTTCAAAAATTTGCGTTGTAGCTTTTCCTAAAACTTTAGGTGCATTAATTTGCAGAACAACGGAAACACCAGCCATTATTAAAACAAGTACAACCATTACCATCCAAGGAGAGAGATATCGAAGTAAGCGTCCGGTCGTTTTCCAGAAATGTTGTGGTTTTTCGATTGGCCGACCCATTCCTGCGCCATGACCACCATGACCGCCAGTTCGTTGTGGTGCTTTTTCACTATTTTTAGCCATTTGCCTGATCTCCCTTCTTAATTTGTGAGTCAATAATTTCCCGATAAGTTTCATTATTGGCCTTGAGTTCTTGATGATTACCCTGGCCCACAATCTTGCCATCATCAATCACTAAGATAAGGTCGGCATCAGCAACGGTTGCAATTCGTTGGGCAACAATGACAACCACGCTCTTTTGAATCTGACTATCTTCGCGCAGTGAGTGACGAAGTTCAGCATCCGTTTTAAAATCAAGTGCTGAGAATGAATCATCAAACACATATACTGGTGCTTGTTTTACTAACGTCCGTGCAATCGTTAAACGTTGCTTTTGACCACCGGAGAAGTTATCCCCATTTTGTTCTACCCAAGCGTCTAAACCATCTTCATCTTTATGGATGAATTCTGTTGCCTGAGCAATCTCCATTGCATGCCAAATCTCGTCATCCGTTGCATCCGGATTACCGAACTGCATATTTTCCCGAACAGTGCCTTGGAATAGGACCGATTTTTGTTGTGCTAAGGAAACTTTTGCATGAACATCCTTTTGGCTCATCGTTTTAATGTCAGTACCGTTAATTAAGATTTCACCCTTTTCAGGATCAAAGAAACGAGGAATTAAGCTTACCAACGTTGATTTACCTGAACCAGTGCCACCAATAATTGCAACAGTTTGACCCGCGGTGGCCTTGAAATTAGCACCATCAATTGCTAGTTCATCCATCCCTTTATAGCGGAAATCGACATTTTTAAATTCTAGTGAAGCTGTTTTTGTTTCTTCACTAACTGAGATTGGCTGTTCTGGATCTTTGACACTGTTCTTCATTTCCAAAACTTCATTAATTCGTTTGGCAGATGCTGATGCACGAGGGATCAAAACAAATACCATTGAAAGCATCATAAAACTCATCAAAATTTGAGCAGCATATGTCATAAATGCAACCAAGTTACCTACTTGCATCGTTTGATTAGAAATTAATTTAGCTCCGTACCAGATAATTCCCATATTTGTACCACTCATAATGAGGGTCATGATTGGTAACATAAAGGAAACAATCGTAAATACTTTGATCGCTGTATGCGTATAATCTTTATTGGCTTCTCCAAAGCGATCCTGCTCAAATTTATCACGATTAAAAGCCCGAATGACCCGCACACCTGTTAAACCTTCACGGAAAACTAAGTTAATTCGATCGATCTTCTTTTGTTAGTGTAAGGTTTTCCTAGATGGTCAA
>NZ_JQBD01000026.1 GCF_001437255.1 Pediococcus damnosus
TTGTTCACCAACAACAGTTGACGAAGAACCGTAATTACTGACTTTCAGAGACTCTTTTTAAATTTGTCCTATTTTACTTGGTTCGTTTGTCGTTCTTGTTCAATTGCCAATTGCGCCACTAAATTCAGATAGTTAAAAGGTTCATCATAGTGAGGCTGAAAAAGCATGTCCACAAACGCCAGATCATCAATTGTATTTTTATTTTGAATACAAATTGAGATTGCATTGGCTGATTGCGAAACTTCGTGTTTACTAAATAATTGCGCGCCCAAAACTTGGCGATTCTTCCGATTATAAACTAGTTCAATCGTCAATAAATCGGTGGTTGGCATATAACTTGGTCGATAGTTGCCCTCATATATCACGGAGGTCGCGTCTAAGCCTTCTTTTTTAGCAGCATTAAGCGTTAACCCACTTGTAGCTAAGGTGTAGCCAAACAGCTCCATTGCTGAAGTGGCTTGGGTTCCCATATCTTTTTGGACTTCACCAAAAATATTCATTCCCGCTAATGCTCCTTGACGAACAGCATTCGTCGCTAACGGGATATAAGCATCATTTCCAGCAGGATTAAAGTGGGATATGCAGGCATCTCCGGCCGCATAAACATCAGCATTTGATGTTTGCTCGTATTCATTAACCAGAATTGCTCCATGACGATCCATATCAACTTGGCCTTGCAGTAACCCTGTATTTGCCATAAAACCAGTGCTAACAATGGCCAAATCTGCTTTGTGTTCACCCTTACTCGTTTCAATTAAAATATTATCCGTTTGATCGTTTCCATGGAAAGCCTGTACCTTTTCATTCAAAAGCACGTGGACTCCATGAGTTTTTAGTAATTCGGTGATTTTTCCTGATATTAATGGCCCCACGTAATTATTCAATACTTGATCATGCGATTGCATCAAGGTCACTTCATGTTTGGTATCCGCGTAAGCTTCTGCCAGTTTGACACCCACATAACCGCCACCAACAATGGCGATATGCTTATGTACTTTTGCTGCTTTGTAAAGCTGTTTTGCTTGTTCATAGCTTTTACATAATAAAACGCGTGAATCATCAATTCCCATGAGCGGTGGCACCACCACATACGAGCCAGTTGTCATGATTAACTTATCATAAGTATCTGTGAAAACTTCTTTAGTAACCATATTTTGCGCCGTAAGCTGATGCGCCTTAGTATCCACACTCAAAACATCGTGTTGGGTTCGGACGGTAGCCCCCTGTTTTTCTAAATCTTCAGGGCTTGCATAAAACATATCCTCTAGCCGCTTAACATCACCATTTAAATATAAAGAAATGCCACACGACAAAAATGAGACGTTATCATTGCGCTCATAAATTGTTACCTCTGTGTCGGGATGAGCTTTAAAGATTTGCGTAACAGCTGCAATTCCGGCGTGCGTACAACCAACTACAACAACTTTCACAATAGCTTCCTTCTTCCCTAAGATTTAAATTAATCAGGATCACTAGCATTAATTTTAAGCAAATGTGGTTTCCCGTAATAATAGCCTTGTCGCAAATCAATTTCCAAATCATCGGCCAACTGATCATCGGCTTCATCCTCAATTCCTTCAAGGATAAATCTTAATTTTTCTTCACGGGCAACATCCCGCCAATACACAACCTTCGCCTGAATCGAAGGATCTTGGAAACCTTCTTTAAAATTTTGAAGGGCAAACTTAATTTCACTCACATATGGCAATAATGCTTCAATTTCCGCGTGTTGATTGTCTCCAGTACCCACATCATCCAAGCAAATTTCCATACCACGTTGAATAAAATGTTCAAACATCGGTTTCAGATCAGCATTCGTAATCTTTTCATCGCCTGGCTCTTCTGTCAGCTCTATATTTAGTCTCAAGGGGCGTAACTGATCCTGGGCATTAATCAATGCGGCATTAATCTGTGCATTCATCATCTGCGTTCGATTTAAATTAACCGATACGGACCCAATCTTTAAAACTAGTTTTGCCGTTGTCTCAGTCAATGTATCAGCAATCACTGGCGCTGGAATCTCCGAAAAAAGTTTTGGAATCCGCCAACCATTATCTGTATGCTTTCGAATTAACAACTCATATCCAATTAACGAATTATTCATTTTATTTAACTGTGGTTGAATGAAATAACGATACATTTATTTCCCCTTTTAATTGTATTAACTATTTACCATTATAAAACACTTCTGGATAAAATGTTTTATAATATTACCATTCAAGTGCTGGTGTAGACCGATATCACCTTAAATTATGAATTTTACTGATTTAACTTTTCATACGTTTTTATACTTATTTACCGTATCATAAATTACAAAAAAATAAACTAAATTATGTATAAATAATCAAAAAAAATACCTTTCAAATCAATTAGTTGATTTGAAAGGTATTTATTTAAATTACTCTTCGGAAACGAATGGAAGTAAGCCCATGATCCGTGATCGTTTAATTGCAATTGTTAAACGACGTTGGTTCTTAGCGCTTGTTCCGGTAACACGACGTGGCAAAACCTTGCCTCGTTCTGAAATGAAACGTTTCAGTAAGTCTGTATCTTTATAATCGATATATTCGATATGGTTAGCTGCGATAAAGTCGACTTTACGACGTCGACGATTTCCGCCTCTTCTTTGTTGTTGAGCCATGAAATTTCCCTCCTCTAATGACGATTAGAATGGTAAATCATCGTCGGAAATATCAATTTGTTCGCCGTTATTTGCAAACGGATCATTCGGGTTGGTACTTGCACTAGAAGCAGGACCATTGCTATTACTTTGGCTACTACTGCTATTGTTGTTTCCTTGCCCGGCATCAAACGGATTGGTATTCGCAGATGATGATTGCGGAGCACTGCTGTGAAGTCCCGAGTTATTCTCCTGCCGTTGACGCTGCTCGGACTGAGATCGGGATTCCAACAATGAAAAGTTTTCAACAACAACTTCGGTAACGTATACTCGTTGATTTTGTGAATTTTCGTATGAACGGGTTTGAATCCGTCCATCAACCCCAATCAATGAACCTTTATGGGTAAAGTTAGAGAAGTTTTCTGCGGCTTTTCGCCAAATGACACAGTTAATAAAGTCAGCTTCACGTTCCCCTTGAGAGTTCGTAAACTGCCGATTAACTGCGACTGTAAAGGTTGCAACTGCAGCACCACTGTTGGTGTATCGTAAATCAGGATCTCTGGTTAAGCGTCCAACAAGAACTGTTCGGTTTATCATAAACAATGACTCCTTCCTAAATTAATTAAGTTTATTGTTTAACGTACAACGATCATGTGACGTAAGATACCATCAGTAATCTTTGAGATTCGGTCGAATTCATTCAAAGCCTTGTCATCGTTTGTTTTTATGTTAATAACGTGATAGATACCTTCATTGTATCCACCGATTTCATAAGCAAAACGACGCTTGGACCAATCTTTTGAATCAACCACTTCTGCACCATTGTCTGTCAAAATCTTGTCGAAACGTTCTACTAAGGCAGCCTTAGCTGTTTCGTCAACATCTGGCGCAATGATATAAGTAATTTCGTATGATTTTTGTGCCATGTGTTTTACACCTCCTTATGGACTAAGTGGCTTTCTTAACAATTTTAAGAAAGCAAGGAGAGCTTCTAAATTAATAGTTACTCACGAACTCCAATTATAGCATTCATACTTGTGCAACGCAATAAACAAAAATCCCAATAAACGATACATAACTAAGTTACGTTGTTTATTGGGATTTTATTTAATTATTTTTCTTGATCGTTAGAATTTTCTTTAGTAACTGTTTTTTCAGTCGTTGCTTGGTCATCTGATTGCTCGGATGACTTGGCATTTTCTTCATCTGATTGATCTTCATCTTCATGATCAACTTTTGCCATTGTGGCAACTTTGGCATCTTCACCAATTCTAATTAAATGAACACCCATTGTTGCTCGGCCAGTTTCTGGAACTGAACCTACATCAAACCGAATCATAACGCCTCGGTTAGTGATCAACATAATATCTTCATCGCCAAGCACGGTGGTCATCCCAGCTATCTGACCGTTTTTAGCAGTCACATTCGCTGTTTTGATTCCTTTACCGCCTCGACCCTTAATTGGATATTCTTTAGCAGGTGTTTGTTTTCCGTAACCTTTTTCAGTAATAATTAAAACTTTACTTTCAGGTTTGAGCAAATCAACCCCGACCACGTAATCCTCATCACGTAAACGAATTCCACGTACACCGGTTGCAGAACGACCCATTGAACGGACTGATTCTTCCGCAAAACTAACGGCATATCCATTATGGGTTCCAATAATAATGTTTTGCTTACCATCTGTAATTGCCACGTTGATTAATTCATCGTCATCCTTCAAATTAATCGCCTTGAGACCATTACTCCGAATATTTAAGAATTCAGCCAACGGTGTCCGTTTCGCAACACCCTTCAAAGTCGTGAAGAATAAGTAACGTTCTTTCGAATTATCACGATCTTGACCAGCATTGATCACAGCTTGAATACTTTCACCGGCGCTAATTCCTAACAGATTAATTACCGGAATTCCTTTAGCTGTTCGGCCGTATTCAGGAATTTCGTAACCCTTCATTCGGTAAACTTTCCCAGCATTTGTAAAGAACAATAACACATCATGCGTCGAGCTGGAAACAAGATGTTCAATAAAGTCATCATCATGAACACCCATCCCTTGCACGCCACGACCACCACGACGTTGAGACTTAAATTCAGAAGTTGGCATCCGCTTAATATACCCATTATGGGTTAATGTAATCATGACGTCTTCTTCATCAATTAAATCTTCATCTTCAAGGCTCAATACTTCGCCAACCAAAAGCTCCGTACGGCGTTTATCACCAAATTTTTCTTGGATATCAAGAAGTTCTTGATAAATAATTTGATTTAAACGTTCTTTATGGGCCAAAATATCGCGATAATCCTTAATATCTGCCATCAATTTGGTATATTCGCTTTCAACCTTCTCACGTTCCAGTCCAGTTAAACGAACAAGCCGCATATCCAAAATAGCTTGTGATTGTTTGTCAGATAATGAGTAGTTATGCATTAATTGATCTTTGGCAATTTCAGCAGTTTGAGAATTACGAATGATCGCAATAATTGCATCAATATGATCCAACGCAATTCGTAATCCTTCGAGGATGTGAGCCCGAGCTTGAGCTTTTTTCAAATCAAACTCAGTTCGACGACGGACAACTTCTTCTTGATGTTTGAGATAGTACTGTAAAATCTCTTTCAAACTTAAAACTTTTGGTGCGCCAGCTACGATAGCAAGCATATTAAAGCTAAACGTCGTTTGCATCAAAGTCATTTTATATAAGTTATTCAAAACAACTGAAGCACTCATATCACGACGAACATCAATGACAACCCGCATTCCTTCACGGTCACTTTCATCATTCACATCCGTAATGCCTTCAATTCGTTTATCACGAGCTAATTCAGCAATTCTCTCAATTAATTTAGCTTTATTTACCATGTAAGGAAGTTCAGTTGCAATAATTCGTTCGCGACCGCTCTTCTCTTGTTCGATATCAACCTTAGCACGGAGAATGATGGTTCCCTTACCGGTTTCATAGGCTTTTCGAATTCCAGATTTTCCCATGACTACTCCACCAGTTGGGAAGTCAGGTCCAGGGATTGCCTCCATCAAATCAGCAGTCGTTGCCTCAGGATTATCCATCAAAATATGAATTGCGCTAATGACTTCTGTTAAATTATGAGGTGGAATGTTGGTGGTCATCCCGACCGCAATTCCGGTTGCCCCATTTACCAATAAGTTAGGAAAACGAGCTGGCAAAACTTCTGGTTCCCGTTCTGTGCCATCATAATTTTCTTGAAAATCAACCGTATTTTTATTAATATCACGTAACATTTCGACAGCAATTTTGCTCATTCGCGCTTCGGTATACCGCATCGCAGCGGCACCATCACCATCAACTGAACCAAAGTTACCATGTCCGTCAACCAACATATACCGATAACTAAAATCTTGGGCCATTCGAACCATGGATTCATAAATTGCTGAATCACCATGGGGATGATATTTACCCATGACATCCCCAACAATTCTGGCTGATTTCTTATAAGGTTTTTCAGGGGTAACCCCTAATTCACTCATTCCATACAAAATTCGACGATGTACTGGTTTTAAACCATCACGTACGTCAGGTAAAGCTCGCGCCACAATAACACTCATTGCATAATCTAGGAAGGATGTTCGCATTTCTTTACTCAGATTGACATCCGTTACACGAGTTCCGATATTCTCTTCGTCAGACAAATTATTTAACCTCCAATCCTAAATTAGACATCTAAGTTTTCTACAAAGACAGCATTATCTTCAATAAATTTTCGACGCGGTTCAACCCGATCGCCCATCAACATATCAAAATCGCCACTAGCCGCATCGGCATCTTTGGCAGACACTCGTAATAAACGACGATTATCAGGATTCATGGTCGTTTCCCATAATTGAGAAGCATCCATTTCACCTAAACCTTTATACCGTTGAATTGCTGGTTTGGGACTTGGTGGCAGCTGACCCAAAGTTTCTTTTAATTCTTCATCCGAATCGATATACCTGATCATTTTTCCTTGGCGAATTTGATACAACGGTGGCTGTGCAATATACACATATCCAGCGTCAATCATTGGCCGCATGTAGCGATAGAATAGCGTCAATAGCAAAGTTCGAATATGAGCCCCATCGACATCGGCATCCGTCATAATAATTAATTTATGATAATTAGCCTTTGTAACATCAAAATCCTCACCAAAACCAGTCCCAAGGGCCGTAAACAACGAACGAATTTCTTCGTTAGCTAACACCCGATCCAAAGTAGCTTTTTCGACATTAAGAATTTTCCCACGAATTGGTAAAATTGCTTGGGTTAAACGCGAACGCCCTTGTTTGGCACTTCCGCCGGCAGAATCACCTTCGACAATAAATAATTCACTAATTGCAGGATCCTTGGACGTATTATCTGCCAATTTCCCTGGTAAATTATTAATTTCTAGGCCGCTCTTTTTCCGCGTCACTTCACGAGCCCGTTTTGCAGCAACTCGTGCTTTAGATGCCAATAAGCCCTTGTCAATTACCTTTCGGCCAATATCTGGATTTTCCATTAAGAACTTATTGAAATGTTCGCCAAACACATCATTAACGGCAGTTCGTGCATCGGAGTTCCCTAATTTAGTCTTTGTTTGGCCTTCAAATTGAGGATCAGGATGTTTCACACTCACAACTACAGTTAACCCTTCACGAACATCATCACCGGATAGGTTATCTTCGTTATCCTTCAATAATCCCGTCTTATGCGCATAATCATTAACAACCCGTGTCAAAGCCCGTTTAAAGCCTTCTTCATGAGTTCCACCTTCATACGTATGAATATTATTCGTGAAAGTTAGTAACTTACTCTGATAACCTTCCGTATACTGCATGGCAACTTCGACTGTAATGCCATTTTCGACACCTTCCACATAGATAGGTTCCGGAAAAAGCAGTTCTTTGCCTTCGTTCAAATAATCTACATAATGCCGAATTCCACCTTCATAAAGAAAATCATCTTCAGTAGGTTTTTCAGGTCGTAAATCCTTAAGTGTAATTCGCAATCCCTTATTCAAGAATGCTAATTCACGAATTCGGGTTCGTAAGGTTTTAATGTCAAAAGTAGTTGTTTCTTGGAAAATATCTGCATCTGGTAAGAAATGAACGATCGTCCCATGTGCATGAGGACCACACTCACCAATAACCTTCATGGCCGTCTTAACTTTGCCACGCGTGAAATCCATATAGTAAATCTTGCCATTATGCATAACTCTAACGTCAAGTTCTTCTGACAACGCATTGACAACTGATGCCCCAACACCATGCAGACCACCAGAAACCTTATAACCGCCGCCGCCAAACTTACCACCGGCATGCAAAATTGTGAAAACTGTCTCTAGGGCTGGTTTACCAGTCTTAGCCTGGATTCCAACTGGAATTCCTCGGCCATTATCAAAAACCGTAATGCTATTATCTTTTTCAACCGTCACATCGATTTTATCCGCAAACCCGGCTAAAGCTTCATCAATTCCGTTATCAATAATTTCCCAAACTAAATGATGGAGTCCTTGGGCACTTGTTGCCCCAATATACATTCCGGGACGTTTTCTAACTGCTTCCAAACCTTCAAGAACTTGGATCTGACTTGCATCATATTCTTGAGCTTTTTCTTCTTTACGCTCCTGTGCGGATTCAACTTTTTCTGTTGATTTTGTTTTATCGTCGTCTGCCACTGTTTATTCCTCCTCGTTCTTAATGACTATTTTGCTTTCGCAAAATCTCATCCTCGGTACGGTGTCCATTCGCTCTACAGCATTAAAATACTTAGACGAACTGGCCCTCCTCGTTCTTAATGACTATTTTGCTCTCGCAAAATCTCATCCTCGGTACGGTGTCCATTCGCTCTACAGCATTAAAATACTTAGGCGAACTGGCCCTCCTCGTTCTTAGACTAGTGAGACTATGTTTCCACATGCAAAGTCCCCTGACTAATCGTAAATATCCGAGGTTCATCAATCAATTGTCTAGCAACACCACTCAAACTCGTTGTCGTTAAAAAGGTTTGAACCTTATTTTGAATGGACTTCAACAAATGCGTTTGTCGTTCATCGTCAAGCTCTGACAACACATCATCCAAAAGTAAAATCGGATATTCTCCTGTTTCTTCTTTCATGAGATCAATTTCTGCAAGTTTTACACTTAAAGCCGTTGTTCGCTGCTGTCCTTGCGAACCAAATGTTTGCACATTTTTTCCATTAACTAAAAAACGCACATCATCCCGTTGCGGACCAACTAATGTGGTTCCCTGCTGTAATTCGTGTTCCTCATGTTCCGAAAACGCTTCTTGCAATTTTTTATAGAGCTGGTCAACCGTCAGTTCTTCCTCTTGATCAACTTGAGAAACATACTCAAACGTTAAATGTTCTTTGCCTAACGAAATTTGCGTATGCATCTGTTGTGCCCATTTTTCTAACTTCTTTAAAAATTGACGGCGCTGAAATGTAATCTCAGCACCGTAAGCAGCCAATTGATCAGACAAAACGCCTAAAAACACTTTGTCGCTTTGCACTTTAAACTTTAACTGTTTTAAATATTGATTTCGTTGCTTCAAAATCGTTCGATATTGTGCTGAATTATAGAGATACTTACTACTCATTTGACCGAATTCCATGTCAATAAATCGTCGCCGAATGGCTGGTGAGCCCTTCACCAAAGACAAATCTTCCGGAGAAAATAAGACTACGTTTAACTGACCGATATATTGGGATAATTTACTTTGCTCAATATGGTTTACCTTGGCCCGTTTTCCCTTTGCACTCAGTTCCAGTTCCAAAGGCATTGAACTTACTTGTTTCTTGACCCGGGTAGCCAATTGCGCCGTATCTGCATCCCAATTAATTAGATCGCGATCATTCGACGTCCGATGACTCCGAGTTAAAGCCAGAACATAAATAGACTCAAGTAAATTAGTCTTCCCCTGTGCGTTTGCACCTAATAGCACATTTACACCAGGAATAAATTCAGTTTCTAAATCAGTATAATTTCGAAAATTATGAAGACTAAGATTCTCCAAGTACATATTTATTCCTCACGTCTTGGACGCACAAGAAACAATCCCTCACCTGGAATGTTCACTGTATCATTCGGATATAGCTTTTTCCCTCGTCGATCCTCAGGTTCATCATTAACTTCTAAAGAATGTTCACGAAGATACCATTTTGCCTGACCGCCACTTCCAATAATATCTTCCATTTTTAAAAGTTGCCCAAGCGTAATGAATGGTGTCGTAATTAAAACTTTATGCTCTTCCAAGTTCACAACCACCTTTACTATTACAAATTTTTAATAACATTTCGCTTCAATTTTTCGACCAAAATTTATAGTGAAAAAAATAAATACCGAAATTTATTTTTGAAATATATCAATACTAAATACTTATCTATTATACCTTTAAAAAGCGAAAAAAACAAACTCAGAGGCCGTATTTTGCGTTTTAAGGCATCTTGAACATATTTAGATACTTTTGCCGTTTTTTCCGTATTATTCTCAAAACCTCTAAATTTAATTTTCAGACAAAAAAAGGCCAAAACACGTTGTTCGTATTTTGGTCTCTAGAATTTATTTTTTTTAAAATGTTCGAACTGGCGTAATCAGTTGAATAAAGTTTTCTTTATCCTCGGTTGGTACCAACGTAAATGGACGTAATGCCGATGTAAACGAAACTAAAATTTCTGTCTGACCAAAAGAACGTAAAGCATCTTTCATGTAATCTGGATTGAATGAAATCTCCAAATCTTCACCCTCAACTGCCTTAGCATCCAATTGTTCTTCAACATTTCCGACATCAGGTGAATTTCCAGAAATAACAACCTGATTATTTTCTGTAGCAATTGTTAGCTTAACGACATTATTGCGACTTTCATGAGAAAGTAACGAAGCTCGTTCAATTGCAGCCAATAAGGCAGGTGCATTAAATTCAAGCTTTGTGTTTGCTTCCTTTGGAATTAAACGCGATGTATCTGGATAATTTCCCTCAAGTAACCGTGAATAAAACGCTGTGTCACCTAATGTAAAGAGCACTTGATTTTCAGAAATTCGCATAATTACATCTGGATTTTCTTCACCAATCATCCGAGATAACTCAATGAGACTTTTTCCAGGAATAATTACATCATATTTACCTGAATTCGCTTGAGGTAGTGTGATTTTTCGTTGGCTCAAGCGATGACTATCTGTAGCAACTGCCATGAATTGGTCACCATCGATACTGAAATGAACTCCTGTTAAAATTGGCCGACTTTCTTGAGAAGAAACAGCAATTACTGTCTGACTAATAAGTTGTTTAAAAATATTTCCGGAAAGTTGAATTTGATCATTGCCATCTAATTCTGGTAAATGCGGATAATTATTTGCATCTAAACCATTAATTGTAAATTCAGCAGCTCCAGAAGAAATTTTAGTTTGAAAACCTTCAGTGATTTCAAGCGTCATTGATTCTTCAGGAAGCTTTTTGACAATGTCACTGAAAAAATGAGCTGGCAAAACAATTTTTCCAGGATCTTCAATTGAAAGTCCATTATCTTCGTTTTTTGAATCTAACACAGTTTCAATAGAAATATCAGCGTCACTCCCTGTTAGGATGATCTGATCTGATGTCACATCTAATTTTAAACCTGTCAAGATTGGAATAGTTGTTTTAGATGAGATTGCTCGTTGAACATCGTTTAGTTTTTGAATGAATATATTTCGTTTGATTGTGAATTTCATTATGGACTCTCCTTTTTAGCAAATGTATTTATATATAATTATATAGTAAAAGTAGCAGTAGTAATAGGGCCTGTTGATATTGTGCAAATGTAACCTAACGCTTAGGTAGGTCCATGATTCGGCATGTTGATAGAATGTGCATAACTATTACGTTAATTCACAGCTATCCACAGGCTAAGGTTTGAGCTCACTTTTGAGATCGGCAATTTGACGTTGTAAATCATCGTCCTTTTTTAAGGCCGCCGCGATTTTTTCGTGCGCATGAATAACAGTTGTATGATCTTTACCACCAAATTCCGTTCCAATTTTTGGTAATGAAGCATTAGTTAACTCACGGGAAAGATACATCGCAATTTGGCGAGGCATGACAATTGATTTCATCCGTTTCTTACCCTTTAAATCTGAAATTGAAGTGTGATAGTATTTGGCAACTTTATCTTGGATAAGTGAAATGGAAACTTCACTGAATTTGGTACCAAAATTCAAGCTCCGCATAGCTTCGGATGCAAGATCTGTGGTAATGGCAGTGTTTTGTAAGTTTGAATAAGCTTGAACACGAGCCAATGCACCTTCTAATTCTCGAACATTGGAATCTACCTGAGTAGCAATATAATTCAAGGTTTCATCAGGAATTTCAATGTTATCTGCCATGGCTTTCTCTCGTAAAATGGCGATCCGAGTTTCAAGATCAGGTGGCGTAATGTCGACCGACAACCCCCATTTGAAACGAGAAACAAGGCGTTCTTGCAACTTGGGAATTTCATTTGGTAAACGATCAGAAGTTAGGACAATTTGTTTTTGATTACTATATAATGCTTCAAAAGTATGGAAAAATTCTTCTTGCGTAGCCTCTTTATCAGCAAAGAATTGAACATCATCTACTAACAGCAAGTCTACATTTCGATAAACTTCGCGAAATTCTTCTTGATGTTTAGACTGAATGGCATTGATAAAATCATTAGTGAAAGCTTCACTAGTTACGTATTTAATATTTGTATTGGGATCGTTTTTTAAAATTTGATGACCGATCGCGTGCATTAAATGAGTTTTACCTAATCCTACGCCACCGTAGAAAAACAGCGGATTATACATCGTTCCAGGATCTTCAGAAACGACCAAGGCTGCGGCATGTGCCATTTGGTTACCTTTACCAGTTACAAATGTATCAAATGTATATTTATCGTTTAAAGAAGTTTTTTCCATAAAGTCAGGAGTTTCTCTTGGCCTTTTTTCAGCCGGTTTTTTTTCCTCGGCATTTTCAGTTTGGGCACCCTCTAGAATAAAATCAGGGGTAATGTCTTCTTTTGTGATTAAATACGCATATTCAACAAATTTAGGTGCCAAATGTTGTTTCCAGTAATCCCGGTGTAATGGGGATGGTAACTGGATTGTCATGACATGGTCTTTTAAATCGATAGGTTTTGCGACATCAATCCAAGTAGAAAAGCCGAGTGATGAGATGTCATTATCTTTTTTAAAATCGGCTTTGATTTGATCCCAGAGTTCATTTTTACTTTGCACAAAAACCCCTCCAAAGTGGCTTACGAATTATTTTTTACGTTTTTAGTTATTGATTGAAAGAAACAATAAGATAATTTTAGCATGAAAAAAAAAAGTTTTCCACAGGATGTGGAAAACTTTTTAAAATAACACACAGATAGTGAAAAAGTTTATCAACAAGTTGTTGAAAAAGGGCATTATTTTCATGATTTTTCAATTTATTCACACATTGCTGTGGATAACTATCCCCCGTTAATACTGTGTTTGTTGAGGTTATCCACTGAAAAACATGAAAATGTGGATAACTCAAACACAGGGGGTGAATATCCGGATAAGTTTGGAAAAACCGGTGGATAAGTACAGACTAAAAATATTTTTATCCACAAGAAGGTAACCTGTGAAACTTGTAGCTGTGGATAAAAAGCTTTCCTAATAAGAAACAATTTTTAATTAAGGCCTTTGCATGAAGTCATATTTATGATATTATATTATAGTAATTGTGATTAGATACTGAGTTGATTTCATTAATATATAAATGAAACTATAAAATTTCAGTGTTGTTATGGGAGGTGTACGAATTGAAAAGAACATTCCAACCAAAAAAACGTCATCGTTCACGTGTTCATGGTTTTCGTAAACGTATGAGTACAAGTAACGGCCGTAGAGTTTTAGCACGTCGACGTCTAAAAGGTAGAAGAGTATTATCTGCATAAGGCCACTGATCCCAGTGGTCTTTTATTTTTGAAGAGATTTTCAAAATTCAAAGACAAAAGCCCTTTTATTCTATATAATATGTAGAAACTTGATAATACGATACATTTTGGAGAGAGATCATGCGAAAGTCATACCGTGTAAAAAGAGAAACAGAATTTCAGAGGGTTTTTGAAACTCATAATTCATTTGCAAACCGTAAATTTGTTGTGTATGTCATGGATAAACCAGGGCAACCGCATTTTCGTGTGGGAATTTCGGTTGGTAAAAAAATCGGTAACGCAGTCATGCGGAATTTTATGAAGCGTCGAATTAACCAAAGCGTTCTTGAATTTAAACCTCAATTGCGTCAGGATATCGATTTTCTGGTTATTGCACGGCCGCAATCGTCTGGTCTTTCAATGAAAGAAACTAAACAGCAATTGAAACATGTATTCACATTGGCTAATATTTTAACTACTGATCAAAGTGAGGAAAAATAAGTGAAACACAGCAAAAGAAATATGGTGATGATGGCAGTTGCCAGTTTAACGGTCTTATTGGCCGGCTGTAGTACAGCACCGATCACGAAAAACAGTACCGGTTTTTGGGATCATTGGATTGTTTATAATTTCTCACGGGCGATTATATGGCTATCTAAATTATTTGGTAATAATTATGGTTGGGGAATTATTGTCTTTACCATTATTGTTCGGATTATCATTCTACCCTTGATGATTTATCAAACCAAATCTTCGATGAAAACAGCTGAAATTCAACCTAAGGTACAGGCACTGCAAAAGAAGTATTCTTCTAAAGATATTGAAACTCAACAAAAGCTTCGTGATGAACAACAAAAATTGTACGCAGAAGCTGGTGTAAATCCAGTTGCTGGATGTTTGCCATTGATTGTACAATTACCAATTTTGTATGCTTTGTATGCAGCTGTAAGTCGAACTGAAGTTTTGAAGGCCGGAACATTTTTATGGCTTCAATTAGGTGATAGAGATCCTTACTTCATTTTGCCAGTTATAGCCGCGGTGTTCACTTACATTAGCTCATGGCTCAGTATGAAGTCGCAACCCACACAAAATGGGATGACAACGATGATGACAATTGGGATGCCTGTAATTATCTTCTTTACGGCTCTGAGTGTGCCATCTGCTGTTTCCCTTTACTGGGTTGTTACGAATATTTTTCAAGCCGGACAAACACTGCTTCTACAAAATCCCTTTAAGATTAACCGAGAACGTGAAGCTAAAGCTAAGGCAGAGCAAGATAAGAAACGTGCAATTGCCAAAGCTAAACGTAAAGCCTACAAAGGTCGAAATCGAAAATAATAAGACTGGAGATTGGAATTTAGGTTCTGGTCTCCTTTTTTATTTGTAATGCTGAAGATAAAGGAGGGATAACATGGCAATTTATAAAGCTAATACTCTTGAAAAAGCAGTCCAAATGGGTTTAGCTGATCTGGACGTTAGTAGAAATGAGGTAACTGTTAAAACAATTGTTGAGCCCAAACGAGGATTTCTAGGGATTGGCAAAAAGCTGGCTGAAATTGAAATGACGGTTACTGAAATCAAAAAACCAAAAGAAAATGTAGAAAATAACAGGATTGAGCCTAAACAGGCACACAAAACTAATTCTGAAGTTCATATTAAGCCCGATGAAGCAACTGATGAAACAAAAAATGAAGTTCAATCTAAGCCCAAAGAAGTAGAAACGCAATCTGTCAAAACGATTTCTCATCCACACTTGAATGAACAAGTTGTTGCAGAGCTACAAAATTATTTAACAAAGATTGTGTCTCAACTAGGAATTAAAGCAACAGCAACCAGCACTTTCCATCATCGCGAGGTCCAAATTAATTTTAAAACTGAGCAAGAAGGTATGCTGATTGGAAAGCACGGAAGGACAATTAACGCCTTACAGACCTTAGCTCAAGTTTTCTTATTGCATCAAAACGTTTCACACGCTAATGTAAATTTAGATGTTGAGAATTATCGTGAACGACGAAAGAAAACTCTTCAGCATTTGGCTGAGAGTACGGCGCGAGAAGTTGTTGCGACTGGTGACCCTGTTTTCTTAGATGCTATGCCCGCTTTTGAACGAAAGGTAATTCATGCAGCACTGACAAATAATCATTTTGTAACCACTTTTTCAGAGGGACATGAACCACACCGCTATGTCGTTGTGGCCCTTGTGCAAGATGAACAGCTCTAAACCAAGTGTAAGAAATTGACAAATGAGTGATAAAAATTTAAGATATAATTAATTATTCTTATTTAAGATAAAGTAGTGAAAGTACTTTACCACGTGCAACCTTTTTAGGGCGTGGACTAGGTGCTTTTTTTATTTGACTTGAGTTATTAGAAAGGAAACAAGAAATGCAAGAGACAGCAACCGAATTAGATACCATTGCCGCAATTTCAACACCACCTGGTGAAGGAGGTATTTCCATAGTTAGATTGAGTGGTAATGAGGCTTTAGAAGTAGCTTCACGTGTTTTTAAGGGCAAAGATCTTCATAAGGTAAATAGTCATACGATCAATTATGGTCATATTGTTAATCCAAAAACTAATGAAAAGATTGATGAAGTGATGGTTTCTGTGATGTTAGCTCCTAAAACATACACGCGAGAAGATGTCATTGAAATAAATTGTCATGGTGGAATTGTGCCTACTAATGATATTCTTCAACTGGTCTTGAGTAATGGTGCTCGGATGGCAAAACCAGGAGAATTTACGGAACGGGCCTTTTTAAATGGTCGGGTGGATCTTTCTCAGGCAGAAGCAGTTATGGATCTGATTCGAGCAAAAACGGATCGCTCTATGAAGGTGGCTTTAAATCAGCTTGATGGTGATTTATCACATTTAATTAAAAACTTACGTCAAGATATTTTGGATGTATTGGCAAAAGTTGAAGTTAATATTGATTATCCTGAGTATGACGATGTTGAAACCATGACTAGTAAATTATTACGCGAAAAGGCAGTTGAAGTTAGAGCTCAAATCAAACAATTGTTGCAAACGGCTCAAGAAGGTAAAATTCTTCGTGATGGGTTAGCAACGGCGATTGTTGGTCATCCTAACGTTGGTAAATCTAGTTTACTGAATCGAATGCTTCATGAGGATAAAGCGATTGTGACGGATGTCGCAGGAACCACACGTGATGTTTTGGAAGAGTACGTGAATGTGCGTGGCGTGCCGTTAAAATTGGTTGATACTGCAGGAATTCGGGATACCAACGATAAGGTTGAAAAAATCGGCGTTGAACGAAGTCGGAAGGCAATTCAAACGGCCGATTTAGTATTGCTTGTCTTGGATAGCAGTCACCCCTTATCTAAAGATGACCGGCAGTTAATTGAAGTTACAAATGATGCCAAACGGATTATTATTCTCAATAAAACTGATCTACCTTTACAATTAGATATGGATGAGTTATTGAAGTTAGTGCCAGAAGATCAAATTATTCGAACTGCAGCTACTAAGGGTGTCGGTTTGGATGATTTGAAGGATAAAATCACAAAATTATTCTTTGGTGGCATCGAAAGTAATCAAAATAGTGTCATCGTAACTAATGCGCGTCACATTGGACTACTAAATAAGGCGGAAGATGCACTCGACTCTGTTCTTCAGGGATTAGATGATGGGATGCCTGTTGATTTAGTTCAGATTGATATGACTCAATGCTGGGAACTTCTCGGCGAAATTACGGGAGACAGTTATCAAGATGAATTATTAGATCAATTATTTAGTCAATTCTGTTTAGGTAAGTAATTGAAGTTAAGTGAAGTTAATTATAAAACAAATTATGAAGCTGATTGAAGCTCAAATGGTGGAGGAAAAGGCATGACAGAGGTAAAACAGTATGCAGGTCGAGATTACGATGTGATCGTGGTTGGCGCTGGACACGCTGGTTCAGAAGCAGCTTTAGCGGCGGCACGAATGGGAAACAAGACATTATTGATGACCATCAATTTAGATATGGTTGCCTTTATGCCATGTAATCCATCAGTTGGTGGTCCGGCTAAGGGCATCGTTGTTCGCGAAATTGATGCACTTGGTGGCGAAATGGGCAAAAATATTGATAAAACCTATGTTCAGATGAGAATGTTGAATACAGGTAAGGGTCCTGCCATTCGTGCTTTGAGGGCACAAGCAGATAAACATGCTTACCATGCACAAATGAAAAAGACCATTGAAGATGAACCCAATTTGACTTTACGACAGGGAATTGTAGATGATTTAATTGTTGAAGATGGCGTCTGTAAAGGCGTTATCACAAATACAGGGGCTCGCTACCATGCCAAGAGTGTGGTCTTAACTTTAGGAACAGCAGCCCGAGGAAAGATTATTATTGGCGAATTGATGTATTCTTCAGGTCCTAATAACTCACAACCTGCCAAAGAGTTAACTAAGAACTTACAAAATTATGGATTTGAATTAGAGCGTTTCAAAACAGGGACTCCACCTCGGGTTGATGGTGGCACAATTCACTACGATGAGACTGAAGAGCAACCAGGTGACAAAGAGCCTAATCACTTTAGTTTTACAACGCCAGATAGTGATTATATTGATGTGAAAAATCAGTTATCATGTTGGCTGACCTATACAAATGAGTATACACATAAGATTATTCGCAAGAACTTGGATCGGGCACCAATGTTTACAGGCGTGATTGAAGGTGTGGGACCTCGTTATTGTCCTTCAATTGAAGATAAAATTGTGCGATTTGCTGATAAAGATCATCATCAATTATTCCTTGAACCTGAAGGCCGGAATACGGACGAGTGGTATGTTCAGGGACTTTCAACTTCGATGCCAGAAGAAATTCAACAAAAGATTTTACATTCTATTAAAGGGTTAGAAGATGCTGAGATGATGCGTCCAGGTTACGCCATTGAATACGATGTAATAGCTCCTTATCAGTTGAAACCAACTTTGGAAACAAAGATTGTTAAAAATTTGTATACAGCTGGTCAAACTAACGGAACTTCAGGATATGAAGAGGCTGCTGGTCAAGGTTTAATGGCTGGAATTAACGCCGGCTTACGAGCTTTGGATAATGGCCAATTTACACTGAAACGTAGCGATGCATATATTGGTGTCATGATTGATGATCTTGTCACGAAGGGAACCAAGGAACCTTACCGTTTGCTTACCAGTCGTGCCGAGTATCGCTTAATCTTACGTCATGACAATGCTGATTTGCGATTAACTGAAATGGGCCATGACCTCGGTTTGATTGATGATGATCGCTATCAAACCTTCTTGGTTAAAAAGGCTGATATTGAGGCTGAATTGAAACGTCTGGATACCATTCGAATTAAACCAAAGCAAGTTAAAGATTTTCTGATCTCTAAAGGTGGACATGAATTAAAAGACGGTGTTTTGGCCTCCGAATTTTTGCGTCGTCCAGAAGTCACTTACCAAGATTTACTAAAATTTATTCCAGCACCAGACAAAAAATTAGATCGTCGAGTTGTTGAACAAGTTGAAATTGAGATTAAATATGCAGGGTACATTAAAAAGGCTAAACAACGTGTAGAACGTTTGAAGAAGATGGAAGCTAAAAAGATTCCAGAGCATATCGATTATGAAGAAATTAATGGCCTAGCCACTGAGGGTCGCCAAAAGTTGGAGAAAATTCAACCACAAACAATTGCACAGGCAAGTCGGATTAGTGGGGTTAATCCTGCTGATATCGCAATCTTGAGTGTTTATATTGAACAAGGTAGAATTGCTAAAGTTAAATAGGTCACTTTTTTAAGCATCTTAGAGCCAAAATTCTGAGGTGTTTTTATTATGAATTTTTTTGTGAAGTGTTTTTGCATTTGACAATAATTTAAATTAGTTGTAAACTCTCATTAAAATTTAATTCAAAGTGTTGATGAGAAGAGTAGTTCCTACAAAAATGTTAGAGACCTCAGAAATTCGGTGAAAATGAGGATTTAGAGTAGGGATGAAGATGAGCTCAGAGCTGTGATGCGGTTCACGCCAAATCACCGGTTGTGCCACCGATAAGGGGCCCTAGTTTAATTTTAAAACTAGTTGAGTTGTTGATTGTGAAATTGACAAAAAAAGAGGTGGCACCACGGTTACGCGTCCTCGGATTTATTTCCGAGCGCGTAATGGTGGTGCTTTTTTTATTAAAAAATAATTGGAGGAAGATTATGACAACAAGTATTATTGGCTTTCCTAGAATTGGTGAACATCGAGAATTAAAATTTGCAACGGAACATTATTGGAAGAAACGAGCAACTCAAGAAGAGCTTTTAACAACGGCTAAACAACTTAGAGCACAGCATTGGGCTAAGCAAAAAGCAGCGGGGATTGATTTAATTCCGGTTGGTGATTTTTCATTTTTCGATACAACTTTAGACGCTGCCTATCTATTCAACATTGTTCCGGATCGCTACAAGTCTTTAGGGTTGGATAGTTTAGACGAATATTTTGCGTTGGCACGTGGCTATCAGAGTGAAACGGCATCAGTTAAGGCTTTACCAATGAAAAAGTGGTTCAATACGAACTATCACTACATAGTTCCTGAATTTGATGACCAAACGGACGTAAAATTAGTTGGGTCCAAACTTTTTGATGAAATTACTGAAGCTAAAGATCAGGGTATCGAAAATCCTAAGGCTGTCATTGTGGGCCCCTATACATTACTCAAATTGAGTATTTTTAAAGGACACAAACAAGCAAGTGATTTTGCAGCTTCCTTAACTACGGCATACAGTGAGTTACTTGCTAAACTCAATACGCAAGGCATAAATTGGTTGCAATTAGATGAACCTGCGCTTAGTTTTGATCAAAGTGAAGCTGATATTGCGTTGTTTGCTAAGATTTATGACAAACTTTTGGCGGCAAAAAAGGATGTTAAAGTTTTACTTCAAACCTATTTTGGTGATGTGCGTGATTCCTACCAAACGATTACGAAACTGCCATTTGATGGGATTGGATTAGATTTTGTTGCTACGAAGGAAAATATTAAGTTAGTTAAACAAGATGGCTTCCCAGCTGATAAAGTCCTTTTTGCAGGCGTTGTGAATGGTAAAAACATTTGGCGTAATCATTACGTAACGACCATTGAGACTCTGAAATCATTGAATGTTGCAGGCGATGTGGTATTGAGCAGTTCTTGTTCTCTTCAACACGTTCCATATGATGCTTCATTAGAAACTAATTTGCCCAAGTCCGTTCAACGTCATTTGGCTTTTGCTTACCAAAAATTAGACGAGTTAGTTGAATTAGATGCGATTTTTCAAGGCCACGATCAAAAAGTGTTGGCCGTTAATAATGAGTTGTTTTCGACAATTCGACATCCAGAAAATCAGCAGGTTAAAACTCGGATTGACCATTTAACCCCCGCTGATTATACAAGATTGCCAGAACGGTCTAAACGCGAGAAAATTCAAAAGGATGTTTTTCATTTACCAGAGCTACCAACAACGACCATTGGATCATTCCCACAAACTAAGGATGTTCGTCAAAATCGGTCTAAATTGCGTAAGGGCGAAATTACGCGTGCCGAATATGATGCGTTTAATCAAGAAAAAATAAAACGAATTATTAAGTTCCAGGAAGATGCTGGCGTGGATGTGCTTGTCCATGGTGAATATGAGCGCAATGACATGGTTGAATATTTCGGCGAGAAACTTGATGGATTTGTCTTCACTCAAAATGGTTGGGTGCAATCCTATGGTAGTCGTGGGGTTAAGCCACCAATTATTTGGGGAGATGTAAGTCGTAATGAACCTATTACTGTGGATACGACGGTTTTCGCCAATAAATTGACCGATCATTTAGTTAAAGGGATGTTGACGGGCCCAGTGACGATCTTTAATTGGTCGTTTCCACGTGAAGATATCACCCCAGAACAATCGGTTACGCAGATTGCCTTGGCGATTCGTGATGAAGTGTTGGATCTCGAAGCACATGACATTAAAATTATTCAGATCGATGAACTAGCGTTACGGGAAAACTTGCCTTTGAGAAAATCAGATTGGTACAGTGCCTATCTTGACTGGGCGGTTCCTGCCTTTCGACTTGTGCATAGTGGCGTAAAACCAGAGACCCAGATTCACACCCATATGTGCTACAGCGAGTTTGGCGACATTATTCAAGCCATTGATAATTTGGATGCCGATGTGATTTCGTTTGAGGCTTCTCGTTCTGATTTGTCGTTGATTGATCAATTAGTCGCGGCAGATTTCCAGACTGAAGTGGGTCCTGGTGTGTATGATATTCACTCACCACGGATTCCTAGCGTTGAAGAACTAGAAGAAATTATCAAACGAATTATTGCCAAATTACCGGCAGCTAAGGTCTGGATTAATCCAGATTGTGGCTTAAAAACCCGTTCAGAGAAGGAAGCCTTTGAAGCTGTAACCAATATGGTAGAGGCCGCTAAAAAAGTAAGGAGTTCGCTTTATGAAACTAACTGAGATCTTTAAACACAAAACGGTCTTTTCTTTTGAAGTATTTCCTCCACATGGGGAAGCGCCAGTTGATAAGATCAGAAAGACGTTGACTAATTTGGAACATATCCACCCCGATTTTATTTCCGTTACGCTTGGTGCGGGTGGTATTGGTGCCCAAAATCAAACGGTTGGGATTGCGAATTTTATTCAAAATGATTTAAATATTCCAGCAGTTGCCCACATTCCTGGTCTCTATCAATCCAAAGAGGATGTCCGTAAGTTATTGGCAGAGTTGTCAGGGCATCATATTTCCAATATTTTGGCATTGCGTGGGGACAAAATTGCTGGAAGAACTCCGGTTGGTGATTTTAACCACGCTAATGAGCTTGTCAGCTTCATTAAAGAACAGCCTGGTGATTTTCAACTGATGGGAGCTTGCTACCCACAGTGCCACCAAGAAGCTGCTAATTTGATAGAAGATATTGCTAACTTAAAACGCAAAGTTGATGCTGGCGCGGATCATCTTATTTCTCAGTTGTTTTATGAAAATCAGTGTTTTTATGATTTTATGGATCAAACGCGGTCAGCTGGAATTTCAGTTCCTATTGAAGCCGGAATCATGCCAGTTACGAATAAGAGTCAGATTGAACGCATGGCGAAAATTTCTGGGAAACCACTACCAGAGAAGTTTGCGGCGATATTAAATCATTATGCTGATAACAAAGAAGCTTTAAGGGATGCAGGAATTGCCTATGCCATTGATCAAATTGTAGATTTGGTAGCCCATGGTGTTGATGGCATTCATCTTTATACGATGAACCATAGTAAGGTTGCTCAGCGAATCTGGGATGCAACGGCTTCATTGTTTAAAGATTCTGAAGAAAAGCCTAGTGTTCACCTTTAAAATGTTTTTTGTTTCACGTGAAACAATTTTACGCCATCTTGCTTATAGATGGTTGTTAGCTAATGAAGTTTAAAACTAAATAGAGTTTTAAAAAGCGGGTCTCTGTCAAATCGTATTGGTGGA
>NZ_JQBD01000027.1 GCF_001437255.1 Pediococcus damnosus
TATTCACCAATACCAGAAAGTGTAGACCCGATTAAACTAATCAATTGCTTGAGCTTCAGGAACGCGTTTTGTTTCTTGAGGCTCTTTTTTTGCAAAAAAATTATTCGTCGTTTTTGCGCGTAATTCTAATTATATAGCCAAAATTGTTGAGTACCCATTGCATTAATAGTTTTGAAGTGAAAGAAATTGATAGTTATTAATTTAACATATATAATTAGGTTATACAGAAGTACAAGGAGGCTAATTAGCTTGAACGATGAAAATGTCTCAAAAGTTAGAAAATTAGGAAACTCAGTTGCCATTACTTTACCCAAGAAATTAAATGTAAGTGTTGGTCAAGAATTTATCATTGTTAAAAAGGAGAATGGTTCAATCACATTAATCCCGAAGGTTGAAAATTATTTTAAGAATGCCAAGCCTGGTGAGTTTTATACACCAGAAATTAACGTGGATTATATACCATCTGGAGACGAGGCCAGCAAGTGATAAGCATCCCCCAAAGAAGCCTCATTTATATTGATTTCGATCCATCCAAAGGTTATGAAATTAAGAAACGTCGCCCAGCCTTAGTAATGAGTAGTGAATCCTATAATCGTGCAACAAATTTAATAATCGTTTGTCCAATTACCTCAACAGATAAAAAGCGGCCATTTTTGGTTTCAGTACACAATAAATCACTGTCAGATAGCAGCAAAGTAAACACAAACCAGATTTTCTCTCTCGATTACACCCCTCAGGCTAACCGCAACGTTGAAATGCTTGGCCAACTTGATGAAGAAACTTTTTATCAAGTGGCTCAAAACGTACTTTTTAGCTTTGATTTTCCTTTTTAATTAAAAAATCTGCTACTGTACCCTTGTGTACTTAATTTGTGAAGGAGAAACTATGACAAAACCTAATTACGTCGTTTATCCAGCAATTTTTGATAATGAAGATAATGATGGTTACTATACAGTTACCTTTCCCGATATTCCTGACACAGCCACCGATGGCAAAACTTTGGTAGAAGCTATCAAAAATGCCCCTGACGCGTTGCTGTAGCACTTCCCGATTATCCAAAGTATCCAAAACCTACACCAATAGATCAAGTTCAATTAGAAAATCCAGGAAAACTTGTTAACTTAATTGGCGTAGACATGAAGGCCGCTCGTCGGAAAGCCAAAAACGTTACCGTACGTAAAAATGTCACTATTCCGATGTCTCTGGCCAATGCAGCTAAGGAAAAGGGCATCAATTTCAGTGAAACACTAACTGAGGCTTTAGAAGATAAGCTAGGAGTATAAATAGAAAATGCCACTTTCCAAAGTCGTTAACAAGACGAGCTTGAGAGTGGCATTTTTATTATCGTGAAATCCGTGCATTTTATTGGCCAATTTAGGCAATAAAACCTAGACTAATGTCATGAGCTACCCGCTAAATGAGTCGGAGACGTGTCCTAATTAACCTAGTTTGTGACTATAATTGGTTCATCAGATACTTAAGCTTCGACCAACGATGAATTCTAATGAAATAACTAGTCCGACTCAGAAGTTAACTGACATAGCAAGATTGAACACCGTAACGAGAACAAAAGCTTGCAAACACAAAATAATCATCAAAAAAGGAGAAATCAATTATGAAAGCAGTTGTTTTAACAAAACCAGGAGATGCCAACACATTTGAATATAAAGAGGTTGCCACCCCGGAAGTAAAGCCTGGTTGGTCATTAATTAAAATTAAGGGATTTGGTATTAACCGATCCGAAATTTTTACCCGTAATGGCTGGTCACCAGATGTAAAATTACCACGGATTTTAGGAATTGAAGGTGTCGGTAAAATTGCTGATACAACTGATGCGAAACGATTACCTAAAGGCCAAAAAGTGGTTACCTTAATGGGTGGTATGGGCCGAGCCTTCGATGGCAGTTATGCAGAGTATGCTTTGATTCCCAATGACAATATCTATCCTGTTAAAACTAATTTAGATTGGGCTGATTTAGCTGCTATCCCAGAAACTTATTTCACGGCTTATGGGTCACTATTAAATTTAAAATTACAGAAAAATGATACTCTGTTAGTTCGTGGTGCTACCAGCGGAGTGGGCGTTGCCGCCGTAAAATTAGCTAAGGCGATGGACCCTAGCATTAAAGTTTATGGCACCACTCGCAATCTTGCCAAAAGCGATGAACTTAAATCAGTCGGCTTCGATGGCGTGTTTGAAGATAAAGATAACGAATTACAGGTTGGTGATAAACACTTCGATAAAATTCTGGAATTAATTGGCTGTTTGACATTAACAAATTCTTCAAGTGCATTAAATGAAGGTGGTATTCTCTGCCTAACTGGCGAACTTGGTGGTATTTGGACAATAAAAGACTTTGATCCTATGGGTGCAATTCCTTCTGGCACTTATCTGACAAGCTTCGGTTCCAACAGTATTACTGAAGCTAAATTTAACAATCTCTTGAAATTAATTGAAGATCATAGCTTAGATGTTTCCCCAACAAAGACCTTTGATCTGGATCACACTGGGGATGCGCAAGCCTTTTTGGATAGCCAACATAGTTTTGGTAAAGTTGTCGTTTTACCTTAGTTAAGGAGCCAAATACATGAAATTAATTACAACCGAAGAGCACTATAATATTCCGAGTGTGGAACGCGAACTCAAGGCCTACAAAGCAACCCAACCACAAAGAGCCGGCAATCCTGAAATTGGTAAGGCACTTGGCGGTGGTTTAGCTCAATATAATTTTCCTGACGAAAAGTTTGAAGATATGGATGCTCGTTTAAAATTCATGGATGACCATGGAATCACCATGCAAGTCTTATCCGCAGAAGGTTTAGAAACCATCCCTGGAAACATCGCTTTGCCAATCGCCAAACTAGCAAATGATGAAACTGCTAAATTAGTTGCCAAACACCCTGATCGTTATGCTGGGTTTGCAACGATTGCCACTCAAGATCCGGAAGGCTCTGCTCAAGAATTAGAACGTGCTGTGAAGGAACTTGGCATGAAGGGTACGATGATTCATGGTCGCACCTTGAACAAATATTTGGATGATCCTTTTTTCGAACCAATTTTTGCTGAGGCTGAAAAACTAGATGTGCCCATTTATGTCCATCCGGGAGTTCCAAAACCAGAAATCATTAAATCCCAATACTTGAGTGATCAATATTCTCCCGCAGCTGGTGGTGCACTGGCGACACCAGGTTTTGGCTGGCATGCCGAGGCCGGTTTACAGGTCGTTCGAATGATGTTGGCGGGTGTCCTCGATCGCCATCCAAGTCTTAAACTTATTATGGGTCATTGGGGCGAATTAACGGCATTTTATCAGGAACGACTTGATGAAACTCTGATGCCCGTCGCCAAGAATCTGGATCGCAAAATTTCTGAATACTTCCAGGATAATGTCTACGTAACGCCGAGTGGCTTGTATACAAAATCGATGATGAACTGGGCAATTGAGCAAATGGGTGCTGATCACATCATGTACGCCACTGATTACCCGTTTGAGCCTACTGATCAAATTGAACCATTCATCCGGGATGCAAAGATTAGTGAAACAGATCGTGAAATGATTGCTCATGGAACCGCGGAGAAGCTGTTAAAATTGTAAATAAAGTAAAAAATCTTCCCTTTATTTAAGGAAGATTTTTTATTTACTAAGCGATTACAAGTTCAATTAACATTTTAGCCAAATTTTTATCATCTAAACTATTTAAAAAACTTACCTTTTGAATCACACTAGATTCCTTATTAAGCTGTTTCCAAATTTCACTCTTTAAATCAAAGCTAATCTTTGCATGTTGTAGTTTTTCAAAAATTAATGACTTAGACAATTTACTGTCTGTCTGAAATTTAATTTTTTCAATCTTTGAATCTTTTTCTGAGCCAAAAATAATTTCTTTTGCATGCGCATTTTTATTTGCCACGTTACCACAAGCAAAAATATTAATTTTTCTTATCTTTGGAATAATATGATCCGCATCTTCTACTGTAATGCTTATTTTATCAATCCCATCAAAATCAAAGGTTGTTTTTGCAACAGAATTTCCTGCATGTTCTATTAACTTATATTGGTTATCTCGGCCAGGATAAACGCGAATATCTAATTTTTCTGGAAGCTTCTCAACATTCTCCATGTAATTAGGGTTCATCGGTACAATTCCACCGGCCTTAACAAACACTGGATAATTATTTTCTGATCGACAAACATTTACATATGTGTCACCAACATACTTAAGCCCCGTAAACAGATCGTACCAGTCTCCTTTAGGTAGCCAAGCTTTGACTTGCCCCTCTCCACTAATTTCATCTGCTGGTTCCGTGATAGGAACCACAATCATTTCACTACCAAAATAATACTCATTTGAAACTTTGTAGGCTGAGTTTTCATCAGGATATTTATAATACATTGGTTCAACCAGTGGCAGTCCCTGCGTATGTGTCAAATAATTAGCAGTATCAATATAAGGCACAAGTACACTTCTTAAACGTAAAAATTCATTCATAACCTGACGCGCATTTTCATCAAAATTCCAAGGCTCTTTACCCTTAAATGGATTATTTGAACTATGAAGGCGATTAATAGGACTGAACACTCCAAACTGTAACCAACGAACAGCTAACTCGCTATCATACGATCCTTTCATATGACCACCGATATCATGACTCCACCAAGTATACCCAATATTTGAAGCTGTTGCTGTAAAGTATGGTTGGAACTTCAATGAACTCCAGCTAGAAACTGTATCACCTGAAAATCCCAGTGGATAGCGATGACTACCAGGACCACCATATCGTGACAGAGTTAAAGCCTCACCTGGATGTTGCTGTTCATTATCTTTGTACACATAATAATTCAGTAACCAAAGAGGATCAACTTTTTTTGCGCTGCGATTCTGTCCCTGTTGCCAATCAATCCACCAAAAATCAATTCCGTCCTTTTCTAATGGATGATGAACATCTTCAAAATAAGCGTCACGATATTTCGAATTTTGAAAATCAAACAGTGCCGGTTCTTCTTTCTCCTGATTTAAACCAAGTCGTTTGGCAACCGCCGGATAAGCATCCTCAAACGCTCGTATACCGGCAGCCGGATGATCATTTAATGTCACATGTTTTCCTTGATTATGTAACCATTTCAATAATTTTTTATGATCAGGAAATAATTTCTTGTTCCAAGAATATCCGGTCCAACCACTTCCAAAACGTTTAGGAATACCATGGACAAGATGCCAATCCATGTCCATCACTGCTACTGAAATTGGGATTTTTTCATCCGTAAAACGTTCAAATAATTCTTTATACTCCTCTTGCGTATACTTCCAGTAACGGCTCCACCAATTGCCTAATGCGTACCGAGGAACCAATGGAGTGAAACCCGTCAGACGATAATAATCTTTCAAGGTTCCTTCGTAATCATGCCCATAAGCAAAATAATAATAGTCAATTTCAGGATGCTCACGAATTTCAAACTTTTCATTATTTAAAATAAACGATTCTGAATCGTTGATACATGAGAATCCATCTTTTGACATGATCCCATCCTCTAATGGAATCACACCATCTGCTTTATCCAAAGTCCTAGCTGTACCTTTAAGATTATTTTGAATTGGCTCACCAAAGTACCATCGACTCATATAGGTTCCATAACTGTATGCAGCATCTAAATACAAATTATCTGCAGTAAACTTACCACCATCGTAATAAAGATGGATAAACTTAGTAGTGATTTCCAGCTTATGACCATTACGCTCACGATAGACCTGGTATTCAGGATTATCTAATTTTCGATTCTGAACAACTTGAGTTGTCCGATCTTCAAACTGGCCACTCTCCGAATATTCCAAACGAATCATTCGTTCAGTCAAAATAGTAAAACGGTATTTTTTTCCTTGTATAATATTGCTCACAATAAAGTACCCACTTTCTTTAATATCTATTCATCCTCTGAATCGGCTGACGTGTCGATGTCATTAACATAGATTAGCTGCGATTGTGCTTGCTTTACTAACTCTCGTACACGATCATCAGTGAGATAATCATTGCTTGGTTCCATAACCATAGCCAGTGCAAGTGGCAAGTTCATTCCAGTAATAATATGTGTATGTGGACGATTCTTGTATAAAAAGAATTTTTGATTAACACTGCCTGCCAACATATCGGTTAGAATTACAGCTTCATTATCAGATGGAATTTTGGTCATGATTTCTTCAACAGATTTTTCAATGGGCTTATTGTCAATGTATGCTGCTAAAACATGCAAGTTTTCCTGTTTACCCGATATAAACTCAATCGTTGCTTTAAATCCCTCGGCCAACCGATTATGGGAAGCTATCACAATTTGTCTTTGCATATAGTATTCTCCTCTCTTAACTAAAAACGGGATAGTCTTTGAGACTATTCCGAATTATGACGCCTCTATAATTCTATGCTGGTTGAACACCTAAGATTCCTGTAAATGCGCCTAACAATGAAATCACAATTACTAAAAGAATAATTCGATTAGTAGTCCAACCTTTTTTACCAAGTAGTACATAGATACCCCAAGCAGCAAGAGCCGGTAATAACGCTGGCATTATCTTGTCAATAACACCGCTTTGTAAAGCCAATGTAACCTTTCCAGTTTTAAAGGTGAGTGGTGTATATATTTTTACAACTGTGGCAACTAATGCACCAACTACTGCAAGGCCCATAACAGATGCAGCATTTGTAAATACTGACATGCGATCACCCAAAGCACTAACTAATTTAACACCTGAAAAATAGCCCAGATCAAACATCTTATATTTTATCCATAGGAAGGCAGCATTTAATGCCATCCAGATAAGCCCACCAGTCATATTTCCTTGGAGTTCCATATAAGCTGCAATTGAACCCATGATGGTTGGATAAAGAACCCAGATGATTGTATCGCCAATTCCCGCAAATGGTCCCATTAAAGAGGTTTTTAGAGACTGGACAGCATCCAAAGATTTAGTCTTATCCTTTTCTTCCATTGCTAATCCAGCACCCATAATGATGTTAGCCATTGCGGTAGTTGTATTAAAATACTTAAACTGATTATCTAGTGATTTCTTAAAGCCTTCGTCATCGTTCTTATATATTTTTCTCAAAGCAGGCTCTAGAGACCAGACTAAACCTGGTCCTTGTTGTGTTTCATAGTTAAATGTATTTACACCCATAAAATTGTAACGAACAGCTGCTTTACGAAGATCATGTTTATTTAGAACACCATTTTGTTTTGCTTCTTCTGCAACTGATGTTTCCTTTTTTTCATTTTTACTCATCATAGTCATCTCCTTGTTGAATATTTACATCCTTACTATTTTGAGTAGCATTCTCTTTAGCGTTAGCTTCTTTGATACCGTTTTGATAAATCACATATGCAGCAGCAAAACCAAGAAGAGCAATTCCAAGGATTGAAACCTTTAAGTATGCGGCTAACACAAATCCAGCAATCAAATAAGAAAAGTATTTTTTTGCTGGCATATAACGAAGCAATAACGCAATACCAACAACTGGTAATATACCACCGGCAATATTCAATCCAGTAGTAACCCATTTTGGAATTACATTTAAAACAATCTTGACGGCCTGTGGTCCGAAAAACACAATAATTGACATTGGAATTAATTGTTTCATTGCAGCCATTAACGGCCCAAGCCACATAATTCCCTTCATTTTTCCAAACTGTCCTTGGTGAGCATATTTTTGTGAGCGATGCGCAACAAAGTTATTTAAAAGCTTTACCACAACATCCAAATTAATTGCTAGCATACCAACTGGTAATCCAACAGCCATTGCAGTAGCAAAACTTGCACCTGTTCTTGCAGCAAGAAAAGTACTTACAATCGTGGCAAGCCCATAATCAGGAACTGATGAACCACCAAATCCTGAAACACCTAAATTCATTAATTGAAATGTACCACCAATCAATAACGCAGTATGCATATTTCCCATAATTAAACCAGCAAAAATACTAACAATCGCTGGGAATCCTGTTAAAATTGCAATACCACCACTTTCAATTGGTATCCACATTGCAAGCGCAATGATTAAAATATCCTGCATCATTACTGTCATTTAAAAAACCTCTTTTCTCAAAATTAAATAAATTTGTTTATATTTTCTTCTGAATCATTTGGTACATACTGAATTACACAAGGAACTTTACGCTTCTCAATTTCCTTAAAGTCTTTAACTTCTTCGTCATTAACTGAAACAAATTTGGAGATGTTCTTACGTCCATTTTCATTAAAAATAATACCAACCGTTACTTTTGGAATTTCGATTCCCGCATCTAATAACTTAATTAAAGTGCTTGGCTCTTTTACAATCACAAACACTCGTTGCTTATCATAGTTACCATTTTTGAAATTACGAATAGCCTTTTCAGTATCAATGATGGACATTCCAGTTCCAACTGGTTTTGATAATCGCATGCTGGCTTTCAAATTCTCATTTTTACTGACTTCATCGTCAATTACCATATATCGACCTGCTTGCGTTTCTGCGGCCCATTGATTGACCACAATTCCATGGATTAAACGCTGATCCACTCGTGCTAAAATTACTGACATTTAAATCATCTCTTCCTTTATAATTCATACTCTTTGGAAAAAGGCGTTTCCTGAATAACAACTCGCACGCCTGCTTGTTTGATAAATTCGACGTCCTCTCTATCTTTTTTATCCATATAAACCGACCCCACTACTTTTTGCTTTCCTTCATCTGCAAACATATTCCAAATACTAACTTTGTTAAACTTAACTCCTCCTTCTATAAGTTTTCTGACGACAAATGGATTTCGACATACAATAAAAATTGGATTGCCTTTCTTATTAGTTAACAAAGAGCTCTGTTCTTGTGACAACTTTTTTATCAATTTTGGAGCTTGATTAACTAAAGAAAAATAGCTTTTTGCATTACTTGTTGCAACTGACATCCGCATTAACTGTCGAATCATCGAATTATGCATAACTTCATCATCGGGAACAACGATTCGATCAAAATTTAATGCTTCTTTCCACATTACAGCGGTTTGTCCATGAATCAGACGATTATCAACTCGCACAACTAATTCTTCATTTGCCATTTTTTGTCCTCACCTTTATATAAGCAAAAAGCGTGCCAATTAGTGTAAGCCCTTTCTTAAAAGGCGCACAAATCCCACGCTTTCAACTATTCTATATTTGATAGATCTACTCGATTTTTTAAAATATCGAAAATAAATCCAATTTCTGAAACCGGTATCTTAACACTATAATAGTGTTGCATATCACTAAGCGCATCTTCCGTGATTTCGATGAAGCGTCCATAACACTGCCTAAAATGGTCTACATTATGGTAATCCAAGTTTGGCTCACCCTGAACAACCCGTTCAAACATAAAGCAAAGATGCATATAAAGACTAATCTTTAAGTAAACATCCATCTTTGTGCCTAAACTACGCTCCAGTTTTGTCACACAGCCCTCTACTTGTGAAACTGTTACAGCTGGGTCTAAAGCTGTCATATTATTCGCAATATTGTCAACCGTAAAAGCACGTACAATACTATCGTTCATACTTTTCAAACTGGCATTTGTAAACACATCTGGAAAAGCTGTTAGAAATACTGGATCACCAACATCCCGATTAATCAGACCTTCCACAGATAGATATGGAATTTCAGGAATACTTGGATCGTCCGTCCCAACAATAATCTTCACACGATATTTGTTAAACACTGAATCTTTAATTCCATTTTTCTTTAATTCGTAAAAATCCTTTGAAATAACTGTAATTTCGCCATGTGTATTATCTTGAATCAGTTTTTGTAAATAGGTAGCAGCCCCAATCCCTGTAATGCATGTGGTCAAAATCACATTTTTTCGTTTGACCGGCTCAACAGTCGTAATTTTAGGAGCAGCTTCCCTGGCACTTCTTTTAAGGACATCCTCATCAATATTATTTTGAAGCACTTTATTGCCAATATCCAAGGCAATCTCCGTAGATACTCCAGAAATAATAGCAATGGCTCCTGAATAAATTTTCTTTAGCCGCTGATCTAACGCTTTTAAAGATCCCATATCCACCAAAATAACCAGCGGTTTTTCAATATCCACAGTTTTAAAATACGCCTTTATTTCCCGAATAATATCGTCCACACTGGCATCTAAAGGCATGTCAAAACTTTCATAAACATAACTGCCTAATAGTCGGTTGACAGTTGAAGCCAAACTTTCAGCCGTTGAGTAGCCATGGGTAATAATTACCGCATTAGTTTCTCGATCAACCATTTTTTGATTTTGAGAATAAATAAATGCAAAAACTAATATTTGATATAACGACGTATTATGAACATCAAATTGTTTCTTAATTGCAGTCACAACACGGTCAGTTAATTTCATTTCATCAGAAAACTTTTGTTTGAGAATCAATATAGTTTGGTCAAGATTCTCAATTTCTTGATCATCTTCATAATCATTCACATAAATAATCAACTTAGTCAGCAGATTTGCACTACTATTGAATTGACTAATTCCAATATTTACATATAAATTAGCCAGAATACTCTTTAATGTTTGCTCTACATATTCGGAAAACGCATTTGTTTTTATTCTTCGTAATTCAAACGAAATATAATCAATTACGCCATTTGCCACATTACCAACTTGATTATAAAATTCTTGTTTTGAAATTTTGTTTGATCCATACTGCAAAACATTTTGAATAAGCTTATCTGCAAACTGATAAAGATGATCTCGTTCAATGGTATTGCGACTCTTAATCTGTTCAGATTTGAAATGAATTTGAATTTTATAATCTTTAGTTGTGGAAATGTCTTGGACGCTTGTTGTACGCAAAAAATCATGCGGTAAGCTGTCCAACTTTATGTGAATATCTTTTTCGCCAGATCCTGCACGTAACAATGCTTCGGCACAAGAAAGTTTCACGATACTCGCTAGTTTCCCGACATTTCCTTTATTTACATTTTGAATAAGGACCTGTACCACTTCCGAAGCAATGTATAGATTGTGTTGGATTGTCTTGGCTTCTTTAAAAAACAACATCGTAATTAAATCAATCCGCTCTTTACGAGTTCGTTCTTGAAAATTTGGAATTTGAATTACAAGAGGGATTCTCCTCAAAAAAGTTTGTAAAAAGTCGGCGTTTTGCTTTTCGGTCGTTGCAAAAATTAATCTAGCATTTGACGTGTGCACCTGATCAGTTTCTCCAACTCGTCGATAGGTACCCTTATCCATGTATTGAAATAATTTTTCCTGATTTTCTGGTGTCAATCTGTGAACTTCATCCAAAAACAGATACCCATCTTCGGCTGCCTTTAATAATCCACTCTTATCTGTATCTGCACCAGTAAAAGCACCTTTTACGTTACCAAACAAAATACTCGATAGTAGTTCTGGGTTATCTGCATATTCTGCACAGTTAAGCACAATCCATTTACCTTTAACCAAACCTTTTTGTTGCGCAAATTTATAAGCCAATTGCGCAATAAAACTTTTACCAACTCCTGATTCTCCTACGAGAAGTGTGGAGAGCCCTCTAGGCGGATAAATAACAGCTGATTTTATTTGATCAACCACATCTTTTAAACTACCATCACTACCCACTAACTCATCAAAAGGATCTTGATTGCCTTGCTCAGTTTCTTTGTTTTCAATATACTCCGTAATTCTTGAAAGCTTATCTTTGTTATTTTGATAGATATTTGCGTCCAAAAAATATACTGGTCGCGTATTAATCTTAATAGCTTCCTTATTTCTAACCAGTTCGTTTAAATAAAGACTGACCGTACTACGTTGAATATCAATTTTTTGGGCAATTGTATTAGCTGAAACTCCTAACTCGTTGTTATCTAGCAGAGCCAAGCTTAAAGTTTTCAAGCTTTCAATGACTCTTTCACGATTTGTCTTTGGTCTTTTAACACTCAAGCTGTCGCCTCCCCAAATCTTTTGAAAACGGTTCATAATAGTTCAATGTTAGCATAAGTCGCTCCAAAACGAATAAACAAATTAAAAATAAGGTGGATCTCTTAATATGATTTCAATTGTAGGCAAAGCATATTCTCAAGAATCAGCAGTTGCCACTAAAAATATAAAAAGATGTAAAAACCCCATGAAGTAAGTGCACAGACGAGTGAAAAATCTCGTTTCTGGCTCTCTTATTCCATGGGGGTATTTATATAAATATTCTAAAATTTTTTTAGTTAATCTTCCTTACATTAAAGAACTTTTTGCATCAAATAATCCGTTTGTTCATCGTCCCCCATAAAGAAGGAGTGCTGACCAATCCGTTTAAAGCCAAACTTAGCATAAAAATGTTTAGCGGGTTCATTGTGTTCCCACACACCAAGCCATATTTTTGATTTGTGATATTTCTGTGCTAGTTTTTCTGCGTTCTCAATCAACTGAGTTCCTAAGCTTTGGTGTTTAAAAGCCGGCCGAATGTAGATTCGTTCCACTTCCAAACTGTCCGGTCCCATTTTTTCGGTCTGGGAACCGTTTAGGTTAATTTTTAAATAGCCAGCAACCTCATTATTTTTTTCAATAAAGTAAAAACTTGAATCTGGGTTTTTAAGTTCTCGTTGTAATTTTTGAGGCTCATACGCGGTCGTTAGGTAAGCATCCATAATTTCTGGTGAATTATAAGGCTCAAATGTATCCGTATATGTTTCAATACTAATTTGCTGTAATCTTTGCCAGTCTTGTACACCGATCTTTTTAAGTTGTCCTTGTGTCATCGTTTTAATACCTCCATAGCACATCGAAATTTATTTGAATGAAGGATATTATAACATTATGTCATATTTTATTGAACCGGAATTTTAAAAAGTGAATGAATAAAAAATAACCAGAAACTCTGATCACTATTTATTTTCTTCTTCCAAAAAAGAAACTTGCAAAAGCAATAAGCATCAATATAACCCCAATTATTCTAATGGTATTGCTTTGGTGTTCAGATGTTTGTGGTAAAACGTTTGAGTTTTCAGAAATGTTTTTATAATTTTCTTTATTTGCTACTAGTTTATTCGAAGTAGTTGGTTGCACCTTGTTGTCAGCATTACCATTGTTTTCACTTGTTGTATTTGCCTTGGATTGTGGTGCCGTTTTGCTGTACGTTACAGTTTGAACTTTTTTACTATCATTTACTTTTTTACTATCATTTATATGGCCATTTGGATTGGAACTCTTCATCCTATCGTAGTTTGACTCTGAATCGGGTGCAACGGGTGTTCGACTGACTGTTTCTGTGTGAGTCTTTTTATTATAGCTGACAATATAAAATTCTGGATCATGCATGGAACCTTGAATGGCATCTGAAGAACTCATGTTTGACCCACTTGAAGCTGAATTTTTGGTAACATTAGCAGATGATTCAGTGCTAACTACTTTGCTACTTGCAGTGGTTCCAGAATCAGCCTTAACTGTTTGTCCAAACACCCCACCACCAAATATTCCTAATGCTATCAAACTAATTAATAAAAATTTAGATTTTTTCATAACGAGCTATCTCCCATATTTATATCTTTTAACATACCATGTAATAAAGTCTACTCTTGTTGGGCATGAAAAGGCTAACCTATTTTTGATAATACATAAAATTTCTTTAAATATGACTGGCGAAAGGAGCCAAAAAAAATTATGGATCGCACATATCCTTGTGAACTAACTTGCATTTGTTTAATTAACTACAATTAAAATTAGGGCTTTTAGTTTACCTCGAACAATTGTTAAAATCACCAAAGTAATCTAAACTTGATTTGAACTCATTATTTTCTACAAATTATAAAATCAGGAGAAAACTATGATTAAACCAATTAATCGCAATCAAAGCACACTTTCAAAAAAGGCCGACCAAGCTACCAAGGCTGATCGGCAAACGGTTACTGATTTACTGGACACCCTTAAGGCTCATCAAGCAGATTGTGTTGGCATGGCCGCTAATATGATCGGCATTAATAAACGAATTATTGTCGTTCAAATGGGACCCTTGGCGATTCCTATGATTAATCCGGTGATCACCAAAAAAATCGATCCATTTACCACTAAAGAAGGCTGTTTATCCTTGTTAGGTGAACGATCGACGACCAGATACAAAAAAATTGAAGTTACTTATTTGGATCAAAAGTTTGCCCCTCATAAACAACAATTTTCCGAGTGGATTGCCCAAATTATCCAACATGAAGTTGATCATTGTGAAGGAATCTTAATTTAAACATAATTCAAAATTGAGCTCTTAAAGCCAGTACCATCCGGCTCAGGGAGTTTTTTGTTTTTTCGTCTTAATTTCTTTTTTTCGAGAATCTGCAGTAAAATATAATTAACAATGTACACATTAATTTGGGGGATAAATAAAATGGGGAAAACAGTGCTTTTGGTTGAAGATGAAGTAGGTTTAGTTGATGCTTTAACTTCTGAATTTCAATTTGAGGATTATCAAGTCCTAACTGCCTTGGATGGTGTTAGTGCTGTCGAAACATATTTAAAAAATCAAAATAAAATTGATCTGATTGTTCTGGATTGGATGTTACCAAAACTAGATGGCTTGGGGGTCTTACGCCGGGTTCGTCGTGAAAGTGACGTACCAATCATTATGCTAACTGCTCGCGATTACACTGGCGATAAAGTGGCAGGCTTAATGTCCGGCGCTGACGATTATATTACCAAGCCATTTGATACCGAAGAACTTTTGGCTCGCATGCAAGTTGTCCTTCGCCGTCCGCGTCAAATTCAAACCAACAACAAAACACCTATTTATCAGTTAGACGATTTAACTTTGGATACTGCCAAACGCCAAGTAACGCGTGGCGATCATCACATTCAACTAACGCAACGGGAATATAAATTACTCTTAGAAATGTTTAAAGCAATTGGGAAAACATTTACACGTGATGAATTGCTCGACTCAGTCTGGGGCGTTGATTTTGATGGCCAACCAAATATCGTGGACGTTTACATTCGTTACTTACGCAATAAAATTGATAAGTTTCCTGACTCAAAAAAACTCATTCACACCATTCGCGGCGTTGGCTACACCCTAACGGTTAACGATTAACCAGATAATTCAAACTAGTTATTAGAACAAGGAGCTCTGATATATGAAAAAGAAATTTAAATTCAAACAAGACAGTTCTTCGATTATGTTACGCAGTTTCATGTTCTTAATTACTGTTATCATTTTGATCTCAGGAATAATTACCGTTATTGCGGTTGGAAATCAATTGATGGAGACGAGCCAGAAAAGCGCAAGTGGTATCATTAAAAGCCTAAAAAAAACAGATATTGATGGCAACGATGACTGGAAAAATTGGCGTGCTACTAATGCACTTGATACCAGCACGAGCCACGTCTTCGTTCATAATATGCGAAAAGATGCGAATACAAAGTATTATTATTCACCGGATACGCGCAATTTATTAAAAATAAAGCCCAAAAAGATTCCGTTAATTAAAAATCTCTATTATCGCCATGATATGGGATTCTTATACTATGCCACCGGCCACGCTAGAGGCATTGACTACAAACTATGGGTTAGTCTCGACGCCCAATTTGAAACCTTGGTCCGCGTGGTTATGGTCATGATCGTCATTTTGCTATTAACTGTAATAATCAGTCCTTTATATATCCAGCTGGTAGCAAACCACCTAACCAACTCTTTAACTAAACTGACCAAAAGTGCAGAAGCCAGTTCAAGTAGTCATATGTTGCGCCATGCTTCTCAACTTCCGGTGCCAGCAAGTCCCACTGAGGTAACAAACTTGGCCACTAGTTTTGACCGTTTACTTACGCACTTATATGAACAATCTGAGAAGGAAAAAACGTTCATTTCAAATGCTGCTCATGAATTACGAACCCCCATTGCAACCATTCGAACCCATGCTCAACTCATTGAACGCCGTGGCAAAGAGCATCCCGAAGTTATTGATAAATCGGTCGGTTATATTAATGAAGAATCACACCAAATGGCAAATCTTGTGGACGAATTACTGACCCTGACTCGGGCCGATCGCACATCATTAGATTTAAAAGAATTTGATTTAAGCAAATCATTATTAGTCATTAAAGATAAAATGGCTCCCCTCTTAAAACAACAATTGACAACCGATATTTCTGAACAGATAACTGTCAAAGCTCACAAGGAGAGCGTAGAACAAATCATCATCAATCTTTTGAGCAATGCTGGTAAGTATTCTGATCCCACTAGTGAAATTAAACTAAGTGTAAAAAAATTGAATGATCATGTTGTTGTTCAAGTTGCGGATCAAGGCAACGGAATTTCCGCGGAGGACGGATCTCATATATTTGAACGCTTTTATAGAAGTAGCGAAATTCGTGGGTCTACTTCCGGAACCGGATTGGGTCTGGCGATTGCTAAACAACTAGCTGATTTAAACCATGCTCAGCTTTCGTTTGAAGCAAACCAACCCCAAGGCACCATTTTTTCGTTAACATTTTAATGATTACTTTAAATTTCTTGGATTTTTCAAGGAATTTTTTTGTACTCAAAAATCTAATTTTGAGAATTTCTAATTTTAAACCTCACTATGGCAACCTTTAGTGAGGTTTCTTTTTGTTTCTGAAAAATTCTCATTTACGTTTTATTTTGATCCTCTTTCTAGAAAATCATTAACAAAATATGATGAAGACAATCAAAAAAGTGAGGTGACATTCAAATGTCGGCAAACGGTCAAAAATCTATTCACGTCTTTTCTAAACTGCATCCATCCGCAATTAAAACTGGTTTACTGATTCTAATTGCAATGAGTGTTGGAAACTTAATTACCGACTTTCTGACCTTAATCATCTCCCGACCGGTCACCTTGTTAGTCGCGATTATTTCGTTGCTCATCATCTTAAATGATTATTGGCAAGAAAACTCAAATCAACCATTAGTTTGCTTTGTTAATACGGCCACAATTACCAGTATTAGTACTTCGCTTGTTGACGCCTGGCATAAAAGTTTTGGTCTTTCTTGTTCTTCATTATTTATTGGGGCAAGTTTTATCTTAGGACTTCTCGCGTTCAATCAGCATGCTCACTTGGTAACTCTCAAATATCCATTGCAATTTACATCCGTTTTTTTGATGATTTTTACCTTTAACGCTGGTGACTGGTTACTTAGTATTTCACAAACTTCAAATCGGTTAATTGTCCTAGTAATTATTGCTTTAACAACCCTGATTTTGATTTTTATATTCAGGCATTTGATTCAACCGTCAGTGTTTATCATCTTATTATTTCTAATGACAGTGGTAAACCTCGTGCTTAGCAATTTTATTGATCCTATTTTAGGCCGGCAGTTCTTCACTGTCGTTGGGGTAATCCTAACGAATCAAATTCATTAAGAAAAGAGGACCTTCAATGATAACCACTTTACTAACAGGTTTATTGAATATGAACCATTTGCTACCTCACTTGATTGCTCAATATGGATCACTTGTCTACGTGGGTCTCTTTGCCCTTATTTTTATTGAAACTGGTTTGGTTATTTTTCCCTTTTTACCCGGAGATTCAATCTTATTTTTAAGCGGCTCGATTGCTGCCATGTCGACTCACTCGCTCAATTACATCACATTAATTGTTCTCCTATCAATTGCCGCGATTGCAGGAGATAGCTTAAATTTTGAACTGGGTCATCACTTTGGAGGCCATTTATCGAGTCCCAAGTGGCAACGGTGGATTAAGCCGAAATACCTTGCCGAAGCCGAACTCTTCTTTAAAAAATACGGAAATTGGGCTATTTTTTTAGGCCGTTTCATTCCGATTATTCGGACTTTTGTTCCCTTCACAGCAGGAATAAGTAAAATGCATTATCGTCAATTTATTCTGTATAACGTCATTGGTGGAATTACTTGGGTTAGTATCGCCGTTCTATCAGGCTACTTCTTTGGTAACATTCCAATAATTAAAGCCCATTTTGAATTAATTATGTTAGCCATTGTTCTTATCTCTCTTATCCCCATGATGGTGATGCTCTTAAAAAGAACCCGAAAAGGATCTGACTCAAATGCAGAAGAATAGAAATTGGCTTTTCGTTGGTATTATCGCAACCATTTTATTTCTAAGCCTAACGATTGCCGTTTACACCAATTCTTCCGGCCTCGCCTTCATTGATAGAAGTATTCAGGAAACTGTGAGAAATTCCGTAAATCCGTCACAAACTCATGTGTTTACGATTATTGCTTTCTTTGGCAGCCCAACCGTAACAATTATTGCAACGTTACTCATTGCGGGCGCTTTTTGGCATTTTAAAAATCGGGTGATTGCAAGTTGGATAATGCTCGTCCAACTTGGTGGCGATGCCGTCGCTTTTCTAATTAAAGAAATTATCCGCAGACCGCGACCTAATATGCAACTTGTAAAAGATACTGGATTTAGCTATCCGAGTGGTCACACGTTTAGTACTGCCCTGCTTGGTTTAACAATTTTATTTATCATTGTTCCTTATATCAAAAATCGTGAAACTGAACTAACCGTTTCACTGCTGACCATCACGTGGTTTTGCTTTGTCGCATTTTCGCGGTTTTATCTGCGTGATCATTTTCCGAGTGATGTTTTCGCCAGCTTTTTACTAGCCCTTTCGTGGTGGGAATGGATGCGCGTCATATACTTCCAATATAAATTCTGATCACAATCTATTCAAAAGAAAGAAGAATAACCTATGAAAAAATTAACCATTGTCATTCCAGCATTTGATGAAGAAGAAGTTCTTCCTTCAACGTTGCAACGACTTCTAAAAATTGAAAATAATTTAATAACTGCTCAAACAATTAACCCTGATTCTAATATCATCGTAGTCGATGATGGCTCTACAGATAAAACTTGGTCACTGATTACTGAGGCAAATAAAAGGGATTCTCATGTGGCTGGCATTAAATTCAGCCGTAATTTTGGTCACCAAAATGCGCTCATTGCTGGCATGACAGAAGCAGTTAAAACAGCTGATGTTATCGTAAGCATTGATGCCGATTTACAAGATGATCCTGATGCCATTCCGGCAATGGTGCATAAATTTTTAGCCGGTACTGACATTGTGTATGGTGTTCGGAATAATCGAGATACCGATACTTGGTTCAAACGGACAAGTGCCAATCTATTTTATAAAACTCTAAATCTTTTGGGCGTGAAACTCGTTCAAAACCATGCGGATTTCCGTCTGATGTCAAAGCGTGCCGTTCAGACACTACTTCAATATAAAGAGCGAAATTTATTTATTCGTGGTATCATTCCAATGTTGGGTTTTAAATCCGAAAAGATCTATTACAAACGGACTCCCCGCATGGCCGGTAAATCTAAATATCCACTCAAAAAGATGCTAGCTTTTGCCTGGAACGGAATTACCTCACTTTCAATTGCACCAGTTCGCACTGTTCTCTTGCTAGGTGTCTTTGCTAGTCTGTTAGGTGTGATCGCCTTACTTTATTCCTTCATTAGTAAATGGATGGGCTTAACTGTCCATGGCTGGTCTTCATTAATGATTTCTATTTGGATATTAGGTGGTTTTCAAATGATCAGTTTAGGAATTATTGGTGAGTACATTGGTAAACTCACGACAGAAACCAAAAAGCGTACACGCTTTACTATTGAAAGCAAAATCGGGTAACTTCAAATGAGTAAAAAATTAACTGTTTTTAAAATATTTCCATTAATTTTGGCTTTTGGTCTCTTAATCGGAATTGTTTCAAACATCTTCTTTCCGCAAGATGTTAAATTAAGTTGTTTGGTCGTGATTGCATGCGCTGGATTAGCCTTTGTTTGGCCATTATTCCAAACATTAACCAATCGCCTATCTTCTAAATCAGTTACACGATTTATTATTAGTGGATTGTTATTGATGGTTGTTATCCAGTTACTTGTTTTACATTTCCTACCGGTAACTGTCTATCATGATCCATTTCGTGTTCTTTCACAGGCTGAATTGCTGAGCAAAAATAACTACTCTTGGAGCAACTCCACTTATTTTTGGCGCTATCCTAATAACGTTTCGATAACGTTTCTATTAGGTCAATGGTTGAAATTTACAAATTTTTTGGGACTCACAACTAATGCTGGGCTTCACTTTTTGTCACTAATTTTCTTAGATAGTTTTATTAGTCTTTCCCTTAAAAATATTCGGAGATTTTCCAAACAAAATGGTTTGGTGTTAGCGGCTCTGATTTTCTTTTTAATTAGTCCCTTTGCCTACACGTACTATTTACAAGTCTTTTACTCTGATTTACCAGCAATGGTATGCCTTTTGTTTGGATTCAATGTTTTAATGCGATGGCCGACCCTTTCCAAAAAGAACCGCCTTTTTCAGGGGTTGGGTTTATTTTTGTTAATTCTAATTGGTCAACTCATCAAACCAAATCTAATTGTATTTGGCATTGCAATTATCGTTCTACTTGGAATATTTCTTATTCGTAATCGATCTCAGCTTTTAATCTACGGAATCCCCTTAGCCATTATTTTAATCGGCTTTGGCGCAAGCATTCCAGCCAAGGCCGCCATTCAAAATAATGTCCACTTTACGAATAATACCAAGTATGAATTACCAACTGCCAATTGGATTTGGATGAGTTATGATCACAAAAGTTATGGAACCTACTCAAATTCGGCAGTTAAGAAAATGAATACTTTTTCTACCATCGCGGACCGAAAAACCTACTTAAAAAAAGCGATCCCCAAACGGATTAAAGCTTTAGGCCCCCGCGGAGTCATTGAACAGTGGTTGATTAAAACTGGAATTCTTCTTAAGGTAGGCGATCTGCAGGCATCCTATAGCGGTGGCCTTATCGAGGCTCCCAATATTCAGCCGAAGTTGCAAATTATATTGACAATGTTGGGATCCTTAATTATGCGGGTCGGCTTTATTTTTATCTATGGCATTGCCTTTTTCAAATGCTTAGTTATGCTAACGGCAAAAAAAGCTTCCGGAAAACCAATCATTGGTTTGGCGGTTATTACAGCGGTTGGGTATCTTCTGTTTCACACGTTTGTCTGGGAAACTGAAAGCCGCTATGGCCAGGCCTTATTACCCCTTTTATTTATAGTCAGTGCCTTTCCGACGCCATCAATCCTGCAGTCGACCAAAACGTTTAGCATGCGCAAACGGGGATTAATAACCGGTGGCATTGCTGTTCTTGCAGTTCTTGTTTTTGTTACTGAATCAACCTCTTTCGTAAGACCCAAAGAAGTAGTTGTGGCTAGTCAGCGCAGTCAGTTATCGGCCCAATATGACGCTAAACTAGCCACCATTCAACCTGGGACGACCGTAACGCAAAAGGTTAAAATCAAACAACCAACAACGAAAGTTTCAATCCTAGTTCCTAAAAGGGCTCATCTAACTGGAACCTTAGTTTCACTAAATAATCAAAAACGTTATACTTTTAAACGAACGAAAACTTATTTTATCGTCCATGGTAAATTTAAAAGGGGCACTTACCAAATTGTTTTGAACAATTTCAATCGTAAGGCTCAAAAGCTTCAAATTGTTCAAACTCAAAGCTATCGGTTAGCCCCATATCCGCTTAGAATCAAGGACACTCAGCATGCTTATGCATCTTTGATCTACACTTTCAGTAATAAAGTATCATCCTAAAATCAGTTAAGAGGTTAAGTTATGAAAAAAATTAAGGCCCTTTTTATCCAGTACTATAGTGTGATCAGTTATCTGTTTTTCGGTGGTTTAACAACTTTGATCAATATTGGTGTTTTTACCGTTCTACACAATATGACTACTTGGAACTATCAAGTTTCAAACGTTCTGGCCTGGTTCTTATCAGTTTTGTTTGCATATATAACTAATAAATTGTGGGTATTCAATTCCAAAACATCTACTCCCAAGGCCTTCATTCAGGAAATTAGTTCTTTTTTCTTTTTCCGAATCGTTTCACTCCTATTTGATACTTTAATTATGTGGGTCGGCATCTCACTGTTAGGCGGAAATGCCATCTTAGTAAAAATCATTGATAACGTTTTAATCGTCATCATAAATTACGTTTTCAGCAAGCTGTTTATTTTTAAATCTTCACCACTGAGTTCCTCAAAAAAGCAGGAAGATTAGAATCTATTTCAATCGAGTAGGAGGTAGTTGATTAATTCAA